>NZ_JBFTNR010000009.1:0-14496 GCF_056665995.1 Stenotrophomonas sp. 05L44_2 | reverse complement strand
GCGTAGTCCAGGTCCAGCACCGAGGTGCCGCGGTAGACGCCGACCGACACCGCCGCCACCGCGCCGAGGATCGGGTTGCGCTTGATGTCGCCGCGCTTCATCAGCACGTTCACCGCATCGACCAGGGCCACGTAGGCGCCGGTGATSGMSGCGGTGCGGGTGCCGCCGTCGGCCTGSAGSACGTCGCAGTCCAGGGTGATGGTGCGTTCGCCCAGTGCGTTGCGGTCCACGCAGGCGCGCAGGCTGCGRCCGATCAGSCGCTGGATYTCCWGCGTGCGGCCGCCCTGCTTGCCGCGTGCGGCTTCGCGGTCGCTGCGGGTGTGGGTGGCGCGCGGCAGCATGCCGTACTCGGCGGTCACCCAGCCTTCGCCCTTGCCACGCAGGAAGCCCGGCACCCGGTTCTCGATGCTGGCCGTGCACAGCACGCGGGTTTCACCGAAGCAGACCAGCACCGAACCTTCGGCGTGGCGGGTGAAACCGCGCTGGATGACGACCGGGCGCAGCTGATCGGGCTGACGGCCACTGGGGCGGAAATCGGACATGGGGCAGGTTCCGTAGGGAAAGGGAGTACGCCACCATCCCCGCGGCCTTCACGGGGCGGGGGAAAGGGGCTCAAAAGAGACCGCTAGGGTACCATTCCCCCTTTGCAAGCACCGGATACATCCATGATTCGAAGCATGACGGCCTATGCCGGCGGCGAGCGCTCCACCCCGTGGGGAACGCTGGGCTGCGAGCTGCGCTCGGTCAACCACCGCTTCCTGGAAGTGGGCACGCGCCTGCCCGAGGAACTGCGCGCATTGGAACCGCAGCTGCGCGAACGCATTTCCGCGCGCCTGAGCCGTGGCAAGCTGGATCTGGTGATGCGCCTGCGCGCGCCGGACTCGGCCGCCAGCCTGCAGGTCAACGAGGTGCTGCTGGGCCAGCTGGGCCAGCTGGCGCACCGGCTGACCTCCGATTTCCCCAACCTGCAGGTCAGCTTCACCGACCTGCTGCAGCTGCCGGGCGTCACCCAGGGTGAGGCCACCGATGCGGCAGCCCTGCAGATTGAAGCGCTGGCGCTGCTGGACCAGGTGCTGGAGGGCTTCATCGCCGCCCGCGAGCGTGAAGGCAATACGCTGGCCACCGCCATCGCCGAGCGCGTGGATGCCATCGAGCGCATCGCCGCGGAGGTCCGTACGCTGATTCCCGCCATTCGCGACGGTCAGCGCACCAAGCTCGCCGCTCGCCTGGCCGACCTGCCGCATCCGGTTGATCCGGGCCGCGCCGAGCAGGAACTGGTGATGTGGCTGCAGAAGCTGGACGTGGACGAGGAGCTGGATCGCCTGTCCAGCCATATCGTCGAGATCCGCCGCGTGCTCAAGCAGCGTGAACCGGTCGGCCGCCGCCTGGACTTCCTGCTGCAGGAGTTCAACCGCGAGGCCAACACGCTTGGCTCCAAGTCGGTGGACAGCCGCACGTCCAACGCCGCCGTCGAGCTGAAGGTGCTGATCGACCAGATCCGCGAGCAGGTGCAGAACATCGAATGAGCATTTCCACGCCCCCGGCCGCGATCGCACGCGGCACGCTGTACATCGTTGCCGCCCCCTCCGGCGCCGGCAAGAGCAGCATCGTCAACGCCACCCTGGCGCGCGACCCGCAGATTGCCCTGTCGATCTCCTTCACCTCGCGCGCCATGCGCCCGGGTGAAGTGAACGGCCAGCACTACCACTTCGTCAGCGCCGAGAAGTTCGAGGAAATGATCGCCGCCGGCGACTTCTTCGAACACGCCTGGGTGCATGGTGACTGGAAGGGCACCGCCCGGCAGTCGGTGGAGCCGCAGCTGGCCGCCGGCCAGGACGTGCTGCTGGAAATCGACTGGCAGGGCGCGCAGCAGGTGCGCCAGCTGGTGCCGGGCACGGTGACGGTGTTCATCCTGCCGCCGTCCAAGCAGGCCCTGCAGGACCGCATGCGCAAGCGTGGCCAGGACAGCGAGGCGGTCATCGCCCAGCGCCTGGGCGCCGCCCGCGATGAAATGCTGCACTTCAACGAGTTCGACTACGTCATCGTCAATGAAGTGTTCGACACCGCCGTGGACGAACTGTGTGCGATCTTCACCGCCAGCCGCCTGCGCCGGGACGCCCAGAAGGTCCGCCATGCCGGCCTGATCCAGGCCCTGCTGACCCCGGATGCGGGTTCAACTGATTGATTCCTAAAGGGTCCGGTGGGGGTTGGCTTGATTTTGTCCAGCCCCTGCCAGTACACTCCGTCCCCTTTCCCTCATTCGACTGAGCGGCCGACCGGTCGCCGGGAGCCCGTATGGCCCGCATTACCGTAGAAGATTGCCTGGAAGTCGTTAACAACCGTTTCGAGCTGGTGATGATGGCCTCCAAGCGCGCCCGTCAGCTCGCCAATGGCGTGCAGGCCACGCTGGACAACAGCGAGACCGAGGACAAGCCGACCGTGCTGGCGCTGCGCGAAATCGCTGCCCGCAAGATCGACAACGCGCTGATCGACGAAGTCGAGAAGGCCGAGCGTGAGCGCRCCGAGCGCGAAGCGCTGGAGTGGGCCGCCGCCGAAGTGGTCGCCGACGAAGACATGTCCAAGAACGACGATTGATCGCATCGATCAACGTCATTGCTGGATACGCCGAACAGCCCGCCCCGTGCGGGCTGTTTCGCATTCAGGGTTTGCCGTAAACGTCGCGCTGGCATAGGCTTTGGCCATGAACCCAGGCCCCACTGCCAAGGTCGCCGCAGTCCCCGCTGCCGCCGTACCCGATTACGTCCTCCAGCTCGAACGCGCCGCCCACTACCTGCCGCCCGAGCAGCTGCCGCTGCTGCGCCGTGCGTGGGAAGTCGGTGCCTCCGCGCACGCTGGGCAGACGCGCAAGTCGGGTGAGCCCTACATCACCCATCCGGTGGCCGTGGCCCAGGTGCTGGCCGAGCTCGGCCTGGACGTGGAAGCGCTGATCGCCGCGATCCTGCACGACACCATCGAAGACACCCCGCTGACCCGCGAGGCCCTGTCGGCCGAGTTCGGCGAAGCCGTGGCCGAACTGGTGGACGGCGTCACCAAGCTGGACAAGCTGAAGTTCCGCGACCGCCAGGAAGCGGCCGCCGAAAGCTTCCGCAAGATGCTGCTGGCGATGTCGCGCGACCTGCGCGTGATCATGATCAAGCTGGCCGACCGCCTGCACAACATGCGCACGCTGGGCGCGCAGAGCCGCGAAGCGCGTGGCCGCATCGCCCGCGAGACGTTGGAGATCTACGCCCCGATCGCGCAGCGGCTGGGCATGAGCCTGGTCAAGAGCGAACTGCAGAACCTTGGCTTCAAGGCGCTGTACCCGTGGCGCCACGCGATCCTGGAAAAGCACATCCGCAGCCAGCCGGTCGTGCGCCGCGAGGCGCTGGCGCAGGTGGAAGTGCAGCTGTCGCAGCGCTTGGCCAAGGAAGGCATCGAGCACCGCCTGGTCAGCCGCATCAAGACCCCGTGGAGCATCTACAACAAGATGCGCGACGAGAACAAATCCTTCGACCAGGTGATGGATGTGTTCGGCTTCCGCCTGGTGGTACGCGGCGTACCGCAGTGCTACCACTCGCTGGGCGCGGTGCATGCCGCGTTCAAGCCGCTCGATGGGCGCTTCCGCGATTTCATCGCCATTCCCAAGGCCAACGGCTACCAGTCGCTGCACACGGTGCTGTTCGGCCCGTATGGTTCGCCGATCGAGGTGCAGATCCGCACCGAGGAAATGGACCTGATCGCCGAGCGCGGCGTGGCTGCGCACTGGACCTACAAGTTCGGCGGTGATTCGCCCAACAGCGCGCAGAGCCGCGCCCACGCCTGGATCGTCGAACTGATCGATTCGCAGCGGGCCGCCGGTTCGTCGCTGGAGTTCCTCGACAACGTCAAGGTCGACCTGTTCCCGGACGAGGTCTACCTGTTCACCCCCAAGGGCAAGATCCTGGCCCTGCCGCGCAATTCCACCGCGCTCGACTTCGCCTACGCCGTGCATACCGACGTCGGCAACATGGCCGTGGCCTCGCGCGTGGACAAGAAACTGGTGCCACTGCGTACCAAGCTGGTGTCCGGGCAGTCGGTGGAGATCATCACCGCGCGCTCGGCCACGCCCAAGCCGCAGTGGCTCGAATTCGTGGTGACCAGCAAGGCGCGCACCGCCATCCGCCACCAGCTCAAGCAGCTGGAGCACGAAGACGCCGTGCAGTTGGGCCACCGCATGCTCGACCGCGCGCTGGAGGCGATGGACAGCTCGCTGGAGCGCCTGCCCAAGGGCCGCCTGGATGCCTTCCTGGCCGAACACCGGTTCCCGCGCCTGGAGGCCCTGCTGGCGGAAGTCGCGCTGGGCAACTGGATGCCGACCCAGGCTGCGCAGGCACTGATGGCCTACGCCGAACTGCGCGGCGGCGCGCATTCGCGCCACAGCTCGCAGGAAAAGATCCTGATCAACGGCAGCGAGCGTGGCGTGGTCACCTTCGCCGGCTGCTGCCAGCCCATTCCGGGCGACGACATCATGGGCTACCACACCGCCGGCAAGGGCATCGTGGTGCACCGCATGGATTGCCCGAACCTGGCCGAACTGCGCAAGTCGCCCGAGCGTTGGGTGCTGATCGGCTGGGATACCACCGTATCCGGCGACTACGACACCTCGCTGGTGGTGGAAGTGGAGAACGGCACCGGCGTGCTCGCACAGCTGGCCGCTGCGATCGCGCAGAGCCACTCCAACATCGAGCGCGTGGATTACCTGGACCGCGATTTCAACGCCGCAGTGCTGGCGTTCAACATCCAGGTGCGCGACCGCAACCATCTGGCCGAAGTGATGCGTCGCCTGCGCCGCCTGTCGGTCGTGCAGGCCGTTCGCCGGCAGTAGATCCTGCGCGTACTCTGGTAGCGCCGGGCCATGCTCGGCGAGCGCGCGGCGCGGCATGAATCAAATGCCGCCGGGCATGGCCCGGCGCTACCGGATCCGCGCTGTTTCCCAACGGGAAGAGGATCCGACCCCAGCCGACATTGCCCCCACCCGGTACAATCACCGCTCTGTTTTCCCCCAACGCACCGGAGCGACCCATGTCCCGCCAGATCATCAACACCGAAAAGGCCCCGGCCGCCATCGGCCCGTACTCGCAGGCCGTGCGCGCCGGCAACACCGTGTATTTCTCCGGCCAGATTCCGCTCGACCCGGCCACCGGCGACATCGTCGGCGTCGGTGACGTCGAAGCGCAGGCCCGTCGTGCCTTCGACAACCTCAAGGCCGTGGCCGAAGCCGCCGGCGGTTCGCTGGACAAGGTCGTGCGCCTGGGCCTGTACCTGACCGACCTGGCCGAATTCGCCAAGGTCAACGCGGTGATGCAGGACTACTTCCAGGCCCCGTTCCCGGCCCGTTCCACCATCGAAGTCTCCGGCCTGCCGAAGGGCGCCAACTTCGAGGTCGACGCGGTGATGGTCATCGACTGACCGCCACGTGGCACGCAAGGCGGCGGTCACCCCGGCACTGGCACCGTCCGGTGAAGCATCGCTTGCGGTGCTCGCCGGCGTCGGGCCGGCCGTGGCCGCCAAGCTGCAGGCGCGTGGCCTGGCCACCCTGCAGGATCTCTGGCTGCACCTGCCGCTGCGCTATGAAGACCGTACCCGGCTGACCCGCATCGAAGACCTGCGCAACGGCATTCCGGCGCAGGTGGAAGTGCGGGTGGTGGCCGTCGAGCGCGGCATGCGCTACCGGCCGATGCTGAAAGTGGCAGTGGAGGATGAAGGGCAGGGCACCCTGGTGCTGCGCTTCTTCCATTTCCGCCAGCAGCAGGTCGGCCAGTTCGCGGTCGGCAACCGCCTGCGCTGCTTTGGTACGCCCAAACCGGGGCACCTCGGGTTGGAGATTGTCCATCCCAGTTACCAGGTGCTGGGCCGCAACGACGATCCCGATCTCGGCGACCGCCTCGACCCGGTGTATCCCACCGTCGAAGGCGTCGGCCCGATGACGATGCGCAAGCTGATCGGCCAGGCGCTTGATCGCCTGCCGGAAGAAAGCACGCTGGAACTGCTGCCGACCGGCTGGCTCGAGGGCCTCGGCCTGCCATCGCTGCGCAGTGCGCTGCTGACCGTGCATCAGCCACCACCGGATGCAGACCTGGCCGCACTTGCCGCCGGTACCCATCCAGCGCAGCGCCGGCTGGCAATGGAAGAACTGCTGGCGCACCACCTCAGCCTGCGTCGCCAGCGCATTGCGCTGCAGGCGCATCACGCGCCGCCGCTGGCCGGTCCCGGCAAGCTGGCCAAGGCGTTGTTGAAGCAGCTGCCGTTCGCGTTGACCGGCGCGCAGGCACGCGTGTTCAAGCAGATCCGCGAAGACCTTGCGCGCCCCAGCCCGATGCTGCGGCTGGTGCAGGGCGATGTCGGCTCGGGCAAGACCGTGGTGGCGGCATTGGCAGCGATGCTGGCGGTGGAGCAGGGCAAGCAGGTCGCACTGGCCGCCCCCACCGAACTGCTGGCCGAACAGCATCTCAACAACCTGCGCGGCTGGCTGGAGCCGTTGGGCGTGCGCATCGCCTGGCTGGCCGGCAAGGTCACCGGCAAGGCGCGCGCGAAGGTGATGGAACAGGTTGCCAACGGCGAAGCGCAGGTGGTGGTGGGTACCCACGCACTGATGCAGGAGGCGGTGGTATTCCACGATCTGGCGCTGGCCATCGTCGATGAGCAGCACCGCTTCGGCGTTCACCAGCGCCTGGCGCTGCGCGACAAGGGCAAGGGCGGCAACAACGTGCCGCACCAGCTGGTGATGACCGCCACGCCSATTCCGCGCACGCTGGCGATGTCCGAATACGCCGACCTGGATGTATCGGCCATCGACGAACTGCCGCCGGGCCGCACGCCGGTGCAGACCGTGGCACTGAACAACGATCGCCGCCCCGAGCTGATCGAGCGCATCGCCCTGGCCCGCCGCGAAGGGCGGCAGGTGTACTGGGTGTGCACGCTCATCGAAGAAAGCGAAGAACTGGATGCCACCCCGGCACAGGCCACCTACGAATCGCTGCAGGCGCTGCTGCCGGGCGTGCGCGTGGGGCTGGTGCATGGCCGGCTGAAAGCGGCCGAGAAGCTGGCGACGATGGTCGCGTTCAAGGCCGGCGACATCGACCTGCTGGTGGCCACSACCGTGATCGARGTSGGCGTGGACGTGCCCAAYGCCTCGCTGATGGTGATCGARMAYGCCGAGCGCTTSGGCCTGGCSCAGCTSCACCAGCTGCGTGGCCGCGTCGGCCGTGGTTCGGCGGTGTCGCGCTGCGTGCTGCTGTACCAGGCACCGCTTTCGCAGATGGCACGCGAACGCCTGCAGACCATGCGCGAAACCAACGACGGTTTCGTCATTGCCGAGAAGGATCTGGAGCTGCGCGGGCCCGGCGAACTGCTGGGCACCCGGCAGACGGGCCTGGCCGGTTTCCGCATTGCCGATCTGGCCCGCGATGCCGGCCTGCTGCCGGGCGTGCATGCGCTGGCCGAACGCCTGCTGGCGCAGCAACCGGCGCTTGCAGATCGCGTGGTGCAGCGCTGGATCGGTACGGCCGTGCGCTACGCCTCGGCGTAAGGATCGGGCAGCCGGCCGGGGTCAGAGCCCTTGTCCTGCGACCAACGGATCCGACCCCTGCATTTCCTACGCTGCCGGCAACTGCGTGCCCATGTATTCGGCCAAACCCCGGCATGCCAGCAGCAACCCGAAGGGATAACGGGACGCGGTCATGTCGGCGGTCCTTGTGCGCAAGGCAGGAGGCCACCCACGCGAAGGCGAGGGTGGCGGGCGGTGAGTGGTTGCAATACCGGTGACGGCCTCAAGAACGCCGGCGGGCGCGAAGCCCCCACGCACCGCCCGCCATAAAACGCACGGACGGATTGCCTGCCGGACGCCACGCAGGAACACGCGCGCAACGCCGGCAGGCAAGCGCAAACAACAAGGCAGTCAAACGGGATTGCAAGCCCGTGCCATCCGTTGTCGATGGCCTCCCATGTTTTCCATGAAGGACTGTGGGCCTCAATGAGAAAAGTTGGAAAGATCGAAAACGCTGCAATTGCAGCGCGGCCCCGCCCGGCACGCCGATTACGTCATCTTTCCCGATCCCGCCGACGTCCATCCACGCATGGCGTGGATCTACCGTGTCGACCAAGGTCGACACCCACCAACAGCAGCAGGGTCGGCACCCACCAAAAGCAGGTCATGCCATTCCGACAGATCGCGGAAATCTGTCGAAGGCGGGGTGGGTCCGGTTGCGGGGGCGTGAGCCGCATGGATGCGGCGACCGAGCTTACATGGACGTACTTGCAGCGTCCCCCGCCACCGGACCCACCCCGCCATCCCACGGAATGCCAGCTTCTGCCGTTGCCGTTGCCGTTGCCGTTGATTCGGCGGGTGCAGGGCG
Source organism: Stenotrophomonas sp. 05L44_2 (assembly GCF_056665995.1). Classification (NCBI taxonomy): domain Bacteria; kingdom Pseudomonadati; phylum Pseudomonadota; class Gammaproteobacteria; order Lysobacterales; family Lysobacteraceae; genus Stenotrophomonas; species Stenotrophomonas sp. 05L44_2. The sequence continues at coordinate 6,103 of NZ_JBFTNR010000009.1, read as the reverse complement.
CAGCCCGGCCGAACCCGAACCCCCGTACTTGCAACGGTCATCATCCCGGTCCACACTTCGTTGCCGATCTGAAGACGGCAACGATGACCAAGAAGATCCCGCTGTTGATCGATACCGACCCCGGTGTCGACGACGCACTGGCCCTGCTGATGGCCTTCGCCGATGAACGGCATGACGTGGTCGCCCTGACCATCGCCGCCGGCAACGTAGGCCTGCAGTACACCGTCCGCAACGCCCTCAAGCTCTGCGACATCGTCGGCCGCACCGACGTGCCGGTGTTCGCCGGCAGCCCCGATCCGCTGCTGCATCCATCCGTCGACGCCGCCCACGTGCATGGCCGCGATGGCTATGGCGATGTGGACCTGCCGCCGCCGAGCCGCCAGGCCGACGCCGAGCACGCCGCGCTGGCCATCCTGCGCCTGTCGCACCAGCATGCCGGCGAACTGATGCTGGTGATGCTCGGCCCGCTGACCAACCTGGCACTGGCGCTGAAACTCGATCCGACCCTGCCCCAGCGCATCAAGCGCATCGTGGTGATGGGCGGCGCAGTCACCTGCCACGGCAACATCACCCCCGCCGCCGAATTCAACATCGCCTTCGATCCGGAAGCCGCGCATGTGGTGTTCACCGCGTTCCCGCACTTGCTGGTGTCGGACTGGGAAGCCACCGTTGCCCACGGCCTGCCGTTGGCCGAAGCCGAGCAGTGGCTGGGTGCCGATTCCGATCGCGCGCGCTTCTACGAGCTGATCTCGCGCAAGACCCGTGGCCTGTCCGAAGACAGCAAGGGCGGCCGCTGGTATACCGCCGACGCGCTGGCCATGGCCTGGGCGCTGAACCCGGAAGGGCAGCTGCAGGTTGAATCGCGGCCGCTGAATGTGGAACTGAACGGCACGTTCAGCCGCGGCGCGACCATCGTCGACTGGAACCGCCAGACCGGCCAGGCGGACAACTGCGACCTGCTGATGGCCTACGACCAAGGGCGTTTCGAGGCCCTGGTACGCCAGGCCCTGGGTGCGGACTGAGGTCAGCCCCCTGCACTGGTTGCCCCGGGCGGCAACCAGTGCTTATAATGCCGCTCTTGACCACCAGCCCATTTACGGTGTGRGCCCATGAAGGCCGATATCCATCCGAACTACCGCGACGTCGTCTTCCATGACGTCACCTCCGATTTCAAGATCCTGACCCGCTCGACCATGAGCACGAAGGAAACCATCAAGTGGGAAGACGGCAACGACTACCCGCTGGTGAAGGTTGAAATTTCCTCGGCTTCGCACCCGTTCTACACGGGCAAGCACAAGGTCATCGACACCTCGGGCCGTATCGACAAGTTCCAGAAGCGCTACGCGCGCTGATACGTCGTTCCCGGTTCGAACCGACGGCCGCGCTCTGCGCGGCCGTTTGTTTTTGTCCAGCGCCTACCCAACGGGCGTTTGGATGGACGGAACACTGCGTCCTTGTGACAACGCTTTTGCCGATCCCGGCCGCTCGCTGGCAGGGTGCCGGCTGCCTGTCGTCTACGACTTCTGTCTAGCGCCCGGCAAATGCTGCTGTGCGATAATGACCTGATCCCCGGCACAGGCCGAGGACGTCATTCACGTGCCTGACCAATGCGCTTGGGCAGGCGCCTTCCCATGAAGGAGCGCACACAGTGTCCGATCTTGATCAGGTCACGCTCAACGCCGGCGATAAGTCGGTCGTTCTGCCCGTCATCAAACCCACCCTCGGCAACGACTGCGTCGACATCGCGAAGCTGACCAAGGAAACGGGGTATTTCACCTACGATTCCGGTTTCACCGCGACGGCCAGCTGCAAGTCCGCCATCACCTACATCGAYGGCGACAAGGGCGTGCTGCTGTAYCGCGGCTAYCCGATCGAGCAGCTGTCGGAAAAGTCGAGCTACGTCGAAGTGGCCTACCTGCTGATCAACGGCGAGCGCCCGAGCGCCGAGCAGCTGAAGGCCTTCACCGACGAGCTGGCTGCCGAAGCCAACGTCGATGAGTCGATCAACACCCTGATCGGCAGCTTCGCCAAGGATGCCCATCCGATGGCCATCCTGACCGCCGCCATCGCGCAGCTGTCGGGCATCTACCACGCCTCGCTGGACCTGTCCGACGCCGAACAGCGCCGCCAGGCTGCCGTGCGCCTGATCGCCAAGGTGCCGACCCTGTCGGCGCTGATCTACCGCCACGGCAAGGGCCTGCCGGCCAACAAGCCGGATACCTCGCTGGACTACGTCAGCCGATTCCTGAAGCAGACCTTCGAGTCGGCTGATGGCAAGTACGAGCTGAACCAGGACGTGGTCAAGGCACTGGACCTGCTGTTCATCCTGCACGCCGACCACGAGCAGAACGCGTCGACCTCGACCGTGCGTCTGGTCGGTTCGACCGGTGCCAACCCGTATGCGTCGGTCGCCGCTGGCGTCACCGCGCTGTGGGGTCCGGCCCACGGCGGTGCCAACGAAGCCGTGCTGAAGATGCTGGAAGAGATCGGTTCGGCCGACAACGTCGAATCGGCCGTGCTCAAGGCCAAGGACAAGACCTCCGGCTTCCGCCTGATGGGCTTCGGCCACCGCGTGTACAAGAACTTCGACCCGCGTGCCAAGGTCATCGGCGAGATGACCGGCAAGGTGCTCAAGCAGCTGGGCGTGCAGGATCCGCTGCTGGACGTGGCCGTGAAGCTGGAACAGGCCGCGCTGCAGGACGRGTACTTCGTCGCGCGCAAGCTGTACCCGAACGTCGATTTCTACAGCGGCATCATCTACAAGGCGCTGCAGATCCCGACCGAGATGTTCACCGTCATGTTCGCCTTGGGCCGTACCTCCGGCTGGGTCTCGCATTGGCTGGAACAGCAGGTCGACCCGGAAATGAAGATCGGCCGTCCGCGCCAGGTCTACACCGGCCACGACGTGCGCGACTACCAGGGCTGATCGCCTGCGGTAGGTTGTGCTGAAGACGCCCCGCGATTGCGGGGCGTTTTTTTTGCTTCGCTTTTGGTAGATGCCAACCTTGGTTGGCACGCTTTCGGCGCCCGCGAAACATCATCCACGCATGGCGTGGATCTACTGCGCCCCGGCTCCGGTGGGTGCCAACCTTGGTTGGCACGCTTTCGGCGCCCGCGAAACATCATCCACGCATGGCGTGGATCTMCTGCGCTCCGGCTTCGGTGGGTGCCAACCTTGGTTGGCACGATTTGGGTGTCCGCGGAACATCATCCACGCAWGGCGTGGATCTACTGCGCCCCGGCTTCGGTRGATGCCAACCTTGGTTGGCACGCTTTCCCATCCACGCGTGGCGTGGATCTCCTGCGCCCGGGCGCTTGGCACGATGTTCGCCGCGGCAAGACCGCGTGATTCAAGGGTCTCACCAGCTTCACAAGCGCTCGCGCAGCCTCAGGACGCCAGCTGCACCTGCAGCACTGATACGGAGCGTCCAACCCATGAGTACCCGTTTCGACCTGCCCGAGCGCGATCCACTCGGTCCTGACATCGCCACCGTGGTGGCCACTCCCGTCGTGCCACCGCCCAGCGAAAGCGCGGTGTCCTGGGGCGCCATTTTCGCCGGCGCCGTTGCGGCTGCCGCACTGTCGCTGATCCTGTTGATCCTGGGCGTTGGCCTCGGCCTGTCCTCGGTTTCGCCCTGGTCGTTCGAAGGGGTGTCCAAGGAAACCTTCGGCTGGACCAGCGTCGCGTGGCTGACCTTCACCGCGCTGGCCGCTTCCGGTCTTGGCGGCTACCTGGCCGGTCGCCTGCGCACCAAGTGGACGCAGCTGCACGGTGATGAAACCTACTTCCGCGACACCGCGCACGGCTTCGTGTCCTGGGCTGTGGCGACCCTGCTCACTGCTGGCCTGTTGACCTCGGCCATCGGTGGCGTGCTGGGCGCCGGCGCAAAGGTTGCCGGCGCGACCGCAGGCGCCGCTGCCACCACTGCCGGTGCTGCCGTGGCCGGAGCTGGCAGCGCTGCTGCAGGCGCACCGGAGAGCGACCTCAACTACTGGGTGGATTCGCTGTTCCGCGGGGCCACCACGGCGGGCCCGGACGCTGCCGGTGCACCTCCGGTTGCGCCGGCAGCGGGCGCAGCGCCGGGTACCAGCCCAAYGGACCCTGCCGCACCGCCGCCGCCCCCGGCCGCCGCCAGCGTCGGCCCACGTGACGCCCGCACGGCCCCGCCGCCGCCGCGCCCGATGCCGGGCAATGGCCCGATGGGCGACCGCCGCGAAGTCCGTGCCGAAGTGAACCGCATCATCGTCAACAGTCTGCAGGGGGACGGCCTGGACCCGGCCGATACCCAGTACCTGTCGCAGCTGATCGCGCGCGAGACGGGCATGAGCCCGGCTGAAGCGCAGGCCCGTGTGACCGACGTGCAGACCCGCATGCGTGCTGCGCTGGAGAAGGCCAAGAACACCGCCAAGCAAGCTGCCGACGATGCGCGCAAGGCCACGGCCTATGCCGCACTGTGGCTGTTCATCACCCTGCTGATCGGCGCGTTCTTCGCCAGCCTCAGCGCCACCTGGGGCGGCCGTCGCCGCGACCTGTAACCCGCATCTGATGCAAGGAGACCTGCCATGAAAACGCTTCTGCTCTGGTTCTTGGGCGTGCCGATTCCGCTGTTGATCCTGTACGCGATCTTCTTCTGAGATCGTGTCGTTGAGTGAGATCCATCAGGCCGCCGCGAGGCGGCCTGATGCCATCCAGTCGCGCATGGACATTTACAGCGTCGAGCGACGCTCGACCCACGCGCGCAGCGCGCATGACAACCAAGCATCGGCCGAGTACTACGCTTCTGCGTACCGGCTCGGCGAACATCCCAGCACACGCCGGAAGGCAGCAGAAAACGCGCTCGGGCTTGCATAGCCCAGGTCCAATGCCACACGCGTCACCGCCTGGCCCTGTCCCAGCCGCTCGATGGYCACCAGCAGGCACACCTGCTGCCGCCACTCGGCAAAACCCACCCCGGTATCGGCGCGGAACAGGCGCGTGAACGTGCGCCGGCTCATGCCTGCTTCGGCGGCAACGTCATCGAGGCGGACTGCCAGCGAAGGACTGTCGAGCAATGCGCGGCAGACACGTGCGAGGCGTGCATCGGCGGGCAGCGGTGCATGCAGGGAAAGTGTCGGCATCGATGCGATTTCCGCCACCAGCAGCTGCATCAGTTTGCCTGCGCGCCCGTCCTCGTCGTACAGCGGGGGCAGGTCCACCGCCGCCTCCAGCAGCTGCTGCAACAGCGCAGAGACCGCGTACACCCGGCAGTGCTCCGGCAGCGCCACTGCGTCGGCCGCCTCGGCGGAGAGAAAGGCGTTGAGCATCGTCACTGGCCCGCGCATGGTCATCTCATGCGCCAGGCCTGCAGGCACCCAGCAGGCGCGCCGTGGGGGAACCAGCCATCGCCCCTGCGGCGTGGCCACACTGATGGTGCCGCGCGCGGCGAATGCGAACTGCCCGCGCCGGTGGGCATGGCGGGGAAACGCAAATTCGGCGGCGTAGTCGTTCGAGGTGACCACGACATCGCGTGGCAGGTCTTCGTAGGGATCAAGCAGCGAATTGCGCATGGCCCRGATTCTATAGCGATTGACCCGTCATCGACGGTGGGCCGGATCCGCGCTGCCTAGCATCAATGCTCCCCTCAGCTGTAATGGAACCACATGACCAATACTTTCCATCGCGTGGGACACGGACCCCATGCTGTCCTGGTGCTGCACGGCTGGTTCGGCGACGCGCACGCGTTCGAGCCCATCGAGCCATGGCTGTCGCGCGACGACTTCAGCTACATCTTCATGGACTGCCGGGGCTACGGCGGCATGCGCGGTGCACGCGGGGCCTATACCATCGGCGAGATTGCATCCGATGCATTGGATCTGATGGCCGTCCTGGGCCACGAACGCTTCAGCGTGGCGGGTCATTCGATGGGCGGCATGGCCATTGAATGCATGGCGGTGCTTGCGCCGGATCGGGTACACGGCATGGTGGCCATTGCGCCGGTGCCCTGCGGCGGCATTGCCCACGACGCCGCGACGCGAAGCCTGCTTGAAGCGGCAGCGGGGGACGTAGGCGTGCGTCGGACCATCATCGATCGCAGTACCGGCGTCATCGATCGCAGTACCGGCG
>NZ_JBFTNR010000008.1:0-15969 GCF_056665995.1 Stenotrophomonas sp. 05L44_2 | reverse complement strand
GCTGATGGCTGTTGATGCCCTGACCTCTTCGCTGGCTGCCCTGCAGGACGTGCTGGACTGCATGCCGGCGGTCCGCGCGATGCAGATCCGCCTGGATGGCTATGCCGACGGCGTGCTGCGCATCACCGCGCCGCTGGTGGCCAACGTCAATGACAAGGGCAATGCGTTCGGCGGCAGCCTGGCCTCGGTGCTGACCCTGTCCGGCTGGGCGCTGGTCAGCCTGCGCCTGCGCCTGGCCGGCCACGACGCCGAGGTCTACGTGGCCGACAGCAACCTGCGCTACCTGGCACCGGTCTATGAAGACCTGCATGCCCATGCCGAAGCGGCCGGAAGCGGCGCCTGGGAGACCTTCCTGGCCACCTTCCGCCAGCGCGGCAAGGCCCGCATCAGCATTGTCGCCACCCAGCCCGGTGCCGACGGCAAGGCCGCGGCCGAATTCAGCGGTCGCTTCGTTGCCTTCGCCAAAGGGTAGGATGGCAGGCTGACGCCCTGCGGAACCCACCGATGCGCCGCCTCATCCAGATCCTCCTGTGTTCCCTGCTGCTGCTCAGCGCCGCCGCCGGCGCTGCCGCCGACGACCTCAGCCGCAAGCAGCGCAAGCTGCTGGAAGAGACCCAGATCGCCTACGGTGCCACCATCCGCTGGGGCAGCATGGACGACGCCATCGCCTATCTGGACCCGCAGCTGCGCAAGACCAAGCCGCCGACCGACAGGCCGAGCGCACCGTGGTGGTGACCGAGCGCTGGCGCTGGGATCCGGAAGCCAAGCGCTGGTGGCAGAGTGCGGGCCTGCCGGACCTCTGGCAGGGGCAGTGACGGGTCGCGTCCGGCTTGTGCGACAATCGGCGCCCGCTTAATCGACCCGTGAYCTKAGTGAATTACGAAGAGTTGCTGGCCTTYGCMGGCCGAAACCCGATGYTGTCSRYGGCCCTGGTCGGCCTGACCGTGGCCCTCATCGTSACCGAARTCMGCCGCCTGTTCCGGGGCTTCAAGGGCATCAAGCCCGCCGAACTGACCCAGCTGATCAACGCGGGCGGCACGGTGGTGGTTGATCTGTCGCCCAGCGCTGATTTCGAAAAGGGCCACATCGCCGGCAGCCGCAGTGCCCAGGCCAGCGCGTTCGGCCCCGAGCACAAGCTGGTGGCCAACGCCAAGCAGGCCCCGGTGGTACTGGTGTGCCGCAGCGGCAACGCGTCCGAGACCGCCGCCAAGGCGCTGAAGAAGGCCGGCTTCGAAAAGGTCTTCGTGCTCGACGGCGGCATCCCCGCGTGGCAGCAGGCAGAACTGCCGCTGGTCAAGGGCCGCAACTGATCGCAGGCGGTGGCGGATGTGGCCTTGTTTGCGCCCTCCGCCGCCCCCATCGCAGTAATTCGACCATCGTTTTCATTGCATTCACTGGAGTTACTGGAAATGTCCGAAGAGACCACCAACGGCGCTGTCGCGCCGGTCGATGCCGCCACCGGCCCCGCGTTCACCGTCGAGAAGATCTACGTCAAGGACGTTTCTTTCGAGTCGCCGAATGCCCCGTCGATCTTCAACGACCAGGTGCAGCCGGAACTGCAGCTCAACCTGAACCAGCAGGTCCAGCGTCTGGGCGAGAATGCCTTTGAAGTCGTGCTGGCCGTGACCCTGACCTGCCAGGCCGGCGAGCGCACCGCGTACGTGGCCGAAGTGAAGCAGGCYGGCGTGTTCGGCCTGGTCGGCTTGGACCCGCAGTCGATCGACGTGCTCCTCGGCACCCAGTGCCCGAACATCCTGTTCCCGTACGTGCGCCAGCTGGTCAGCGACCTGATCCAGGCCGGCGGCTTCCCGCCGTTCTTCCTGCAGCCGATCAACTTCGAAGGCCTGTACGCAGAAACCCTGCGCCAGCGCCAGGAGCAGGGCGACGCACCGTCGCTGGCTGACTCCGAGCCGGCCGGCAACGCCTGATCCCGGCCGCGACGTCACGGATGAGCACTACCGCTGACAAGGTTGCCGTACTCGGCGCCGGTTCCTGGGGAACCGCGCTGGCGACGCTGCTCGCCCGCCACGGTCGCCAGACCGTGCTGTGGGGGCGCGATGCCGCCGTGGTCGAGGCCATCGACCAGCGCCACGAGAATCCGCGTTACCTGCCGGGCATTCCGTTGCCGGAATCGCTGCGCGCCACCACCGACCTCGCGTCGGCGGTGGAAGGTGCCGCCTGGATCCTGGTGGTGACCCCGTCGCATGCATTCGGTGAAACCGTGCGCGCGCTGGCACCGCTGCGTCCGGCCGGTGCCGGTGTGGCCTGGGCCACCAAGGGCTTCGAGCCCGGCTCTGGCCGCTTCCTGCATGAAGTGGCGCGCGAAGTGCTGGGCGAGGACGTGCCGCTGGCCGTTGTCACCGGGCCGTCGTTCGCCAAGGAAGTCACTCTGGGCCTGCCGACCGCGATCACCGTGCACGGCGACGTGCCCGAGTTCGCGCAGACGGTGGCCGAGGCGATGCACGGTCCGGCGTTTCGCGCCTACACCGGCGACGACATGGTCGGTGCCGAGCTGGGCGGTGCGATGAAGAACGTGCTGGCCGTGGCCACCGGCGTGGCCGATGGCATGCAGCTGGGCCTGAACGCCCGTGCCGGCCTGATCACCCGTGGCCTCAACGAGATGCTGCGCCTGGCGGCAGCGATCGGCGCCAAGCCGGAAACGCTGATGGGCCTGGCGGGGCTGGGCGACCTGGTGCTGACCTGCACCGGCGACCTGTCGCGCAACCGCCGCCTGGGCCTGGCCCTGGGCCGCGGGCAGACGCTGCAGGACGCCATCCGCGAAATCGGCCAGGTGGTCGAGTCGGTGCAGACCGCCGACGAGGTGATGCGACAGGCGCGCCGTCATGGCATCGACCTGCCCATCTCCGACCGCGTGCGCGCCGTGCTGCATGGCGAGCAGACCCCGGAAGAAGGATTGCGTGCGCTGTTGGCACGCGAACAGAAACCGGAGTATCCGGATACGCTGTTCAAGTGAATCGAAAAACCCCGGCCCAGCGCCGGGGTTTTTTCTGTGCGTGCGCGAAACCCATCCACGCATGGCGTGGATCTACTGCGGAACCCGCAGCGCCCATCACCGCGACTGCGGCGGCGCGTTGGTGTTGTCCATGTCCGAAAAAATCATCCATGGCCCACCCGCCACCCGCTTCAACGTCAGCGTGAACTTCCCGGTATCGCCTGCGTTGTTGCCGTAGGTGTAGGCACCAATGATGTAACCGGTGGATTCCTCTGCGGCATAGGCCAGCGCACGCAGCCGCAACGGGCTGCTTCCCTGGCCGGCATACGCCGCCTCGATCGCCGCGCGCCCGCGCACGGGCGGCTGGTTGCTCTGCAGGATGAAACCATCCTCGGCGAACAATCCCGCCAACGCCTTCGCATCACCGGTGCGCCACGCCTGTTCGTAATCGCGCAGCACGCGATCCAGCGCGGCGGGCAGGGGGACATCGGCAAGACGCGCGGCGGGCGAGCGTGCGGCGGGCTCCTGCGCAACAACAGGCCCGGCCAGCAACAGGCCACTGAGAAGAATCACGGCAAGTCTTGAACGGCACATACGTCTGCATCCTGGCAGTGATGGAAGGCGTGATTGCCAGAGTATCCACCTTGGCTGGCGGGTAGAATCACGCGGTCGCCGGCTGGGCGAATGGACACAGGACAGGGAATGACGTCTCGAATGATGGGAATGGCAGGGCTGGTCGCGTTGCTGGCCGCGTGCACGCAGGCACCGGCACCGGAAGCAGGCACCGCAGCTGCACCCGCCGCTACTGCTGCGCCGACGGAAGCCCCCGCCGCCACGGCCACGGTGGTCGAGAACGCGCCTTCCGTCGAAGACGGCGTGGACCCGTCGGTGTGGGACAACGAAGGCGAGCCGGAAGGTGAGACCCCCGGCGCCGAACTCACCTGCGCGGACAATCCGCTGGCGACTTATTTCTTCACCCTGGTCGGCGGCAACACCGTGGACGACTGCGGCCGCAAGGACCCGAAGGTGCTGGCCGCGTTCGACGCCCTGATGAAGAACACTGCCACGGCCGAATCGCCCGACAAGAACGTCCCCTCCCTGCGCGAACGCCTGCTGAGCGGTCCCAGCGGGCCTGGCGAATTGATGGTGCTGCAGGGCGAGCCGTGGTGGCTCTACACCGCCTGCCAGGCGCACCAGTGCTCGACCACCGCGCTGGCGATGCTGTATTCGCCGACGCACTCGAAGATGGTCGGCCGCCTTACCACCCGCTGCAACGTGTGGTGGCTGGGCGAGCCGAACGCGGAGCAGCGCGCGCTGATCGAGCGCGAGCGGCCGGTGGACGAGGCGATGCTGAAGGAAGAAGGCGATTCCTGCGAATGACCGGCGGTAACGCCGGAAGATTCTCCGGCGTTACGCCTCAGGCCGCATCCGCGCGCTGACCTGCGCGGTCAGCGCCAGGCACGCCATCATCAAACCCTCCATCACCCGATCGCCCACGTATTCGTCGTCCGGTCCGTTCTGGCGGACGCGCTCGGCCGCCAGCAGCATTTCCAGCGCGATGCGCAGGCCCGCCAGTGCGCAGTCCGCATCGGCCAGCGCCATGCGGCGGCCGGGCATCTGATGACGCTCCGGCCACGGCTGGCCGTCGGCGGCTGCGCCGTTGCCGATACGCGTCAGCGTGGCGATGAAAGCTCTGGGATCGATCGCAGATGCTTGCTCTGATGACGCATCGTCAGCTGCGCGATAGGGATGGGGACGGGGGAATTCCGGTGCAGTCATGGCTGGGGCTCCGTGCAGGACAGACGGTAGCCGCCACACAAAGGTGGCGGGCGGAGACGTGGCTCGAAAACCGGGACAATGAACCGGCAGGCACAAGGCCTCCACGCTCCGCCCGCCGCAGCCGGCAGACGGATTGCCGACCGACGCCACGCGAGGTGGCGTCGGCCGGCAAGCGCAATCACTTCATTGTCGATACGGGTTTTCGAGGCCCGGCCGCCCCAGATGAGGCGGCTCGTCATCTGTACCTGTGCCGACGCGCAGTGCCAATCAGAAGAGTTGCATTCAATGCTTGATGCAAGACGCTTTCGGCATTCTTGCATGCTGTTAAGCCGCCCCAGACGCCGATGGCGCAAGGGCCCTCGGCGATAGAGGAATATGCGACATGGGTCGTGATTGCCAGCGTAGTGGGCTGACACGTCAACGAGGCAATAACGACAGAACTCCGCGATGCGGCGATACAACGTGGTGCTAGTCGAGCTCTATGAGAAAGCGCGTGGCCATGGCAGATGGCACCACAGACGCCCCGACCCGCTTCAGTTCAACCAGCCCATAGCCTTCCATCATCCGAAGGGTACGAGAAAGGCTTGGAACCTTGCGCCCGCAGTGCTCGGACAGTTCGGTGAGCGACCTGGGTTGAAGTTCGCGCAGCAGTCGCAACAGCCGGCGGTTCTCATCGCTCAATACTGCGGCCAGGGAAGACAGGGTGGAGAAGGCTATCGCCCCCTCCGTAACCTGCGGTGGTGCCGATCTGTCCTTTCGTTCTCCACCGATGACACAACGTCGGAAGGTACTTTGGACTGGCGAACGGCACGTATCGGAATCTGTCATCGGTGCGGGATTGCATTGGGACCGATAGATCATGTCTGGCCGAGCACGCGCTGGATTGAACAAACGGCGCATGGATGGCGCAACCGAAGGCTGTGTCTGCTTCCGGCCAGCAGCAGCCGCACGAGGCTCACGATCACGCTTGCCTCACCCGTTCGGGGCAGGCGGGGACCCGAGCCTGCCGGCAGACCAGCGACCTTATCCTTGGAAGGACAACGCAATGAGTACCTCCAACCGCAAGACGGCCAGCTTCGGCGTGCCGTGGGAATCGACCTATGGGTATGTACAGGCCGTGCGCGTGAACAATTCGATCTTCGTGTCGGGCCAGCTCTCGCACACGCCGGAGGGACAGCTGGTGGCACCGGCCGCTCTGGGCGCTGATGGAAAGCCTGCCAACTTCGACACCATGGAAGCGCAGATGAAGCGCACCTACGAGAACGCGCAGGTGTTGTTGGCCGAGCTGGGTGGATCGTTGGCGGATGTGGTTGAGGAAACCCTGTTTGTCATTGATGTGCCTGCGGCGTTCGCCGCCAGCAGCAAGGTCAGGCCTGCCGTCTATGGCCAGCCTGTTCCCCAGGTGGCCAGCAACCTCATCGGGGTTTCCGCGCTCGCCTTCCCCGAACAGTTGATCGAGATCGCGTTCCGCGCTGAAGTGCAGCCGTAGCCGGACCCTGAAGCGAAGGAGCACCCCGCGCTGACATGGAAAGCCCGCGGGCGCATTCACGCCCGCAGGCCTTCCTCACGTTGGCTCCGCAGCTTACATGCCCAGGTCGGACAGCCCCGGGTGATCATCCGGGCGGCGCCCCAGTGGCCAGTGGAACTTGCGTTCGCTGTCCTTGATGGGCATGTCGTTGATGCACGAGAAGCGGCGCTCCATCAGACCATCCGCGCCGAACTCCCAGTTCTCGTTTCCATAGGAGCGGAACCAGTTTCCAGAGTCGTCGCGCCATTCATAGGCGTAGCGCACGGCGATGCGGTTGCCGGTGAATGCCCACAATTCCTTGATCAGGCGGTACTCAAGCTCCTTCTTCCACTTTCGGGCAAGGAACTGCCGGGCTTCCTCGCGGCCGTTGGTGAACTCGGCGCGGTTTCGCCACTGGGTGTCGAGCGAATAGGCAAGCGCCACTTTGTCGGCATCGCGGGAATTCCAGCCATCTTCTGCCAAGCGAACCTTCTGGATCGCCGCTTCGAGAGTGAACGGGGGAAGGGGGGGACGGGGTGCTTCTGCGGACACGGTGGGGCCTCCAGTGGAAATGGATGAACGGGGTACTGCGGCGGGATTTCGGTTACTGCGGCGTTAGCGCGTGGCTTGCTTCAACAACAACTGCGCAACGTCCCTTGCGGTGTCTGCGGCGTCGTAGTCACCCATCACGCGCGATACGGTGATGGCGCCTTCCATCAGAAGCAGGAGCTGCTGCGCCAGAACGGCCGGCTGCGCGATGTTCAGTTGCCCGGTGAGCTCCAGCGTGTAATCGAGCAGTTTCTGCTTGTGGTGCTTGGCGATCCTGCGGATCGGGTCGTGAGAATCGCCGACCTCGCCTGCCGTGTTGATGAAGGCACAGCCGCGATAGCCCTCGGACCTGAACCAACCTTTGAGCACCGTGAACATGCCCAGGATGCGCGCTTCCGGGCTGCCGGCCTTGTCGCATTCCTGCCTGAACCAGTTGAGCCAGCGCACGTCCCGCGCGCTCAGCGCGGCTGCGGCAACCTGGTCCTTGTTTTCAAAGTGTCGGTAAATGCTCTTGCGCGCAACGCCAGAGGTCTTCACCAGCAGATCCATGCCGGTCGCATGTATTCCGTTCTGGTAAATCAGCGCCTCCGCCGTGTCCAGGATCTTCAGTCGGGTGTCGGTCGTTGTCTTATCCATGGCGCCAAGGTAGAACGATCGTTCTACCTTGTCAACCAGCGATTACACATCAGCTCGGCGGCGCAGTTGCCGAAGGCGACCTGCCAGGTAATCCGGACATTTCCAGAACCTGTAGCGCCCGGCCGGGTTGACGAATATCTGCTCGGATTGCATGCACACGCCAGCGTCCACTTTCGGCCAGAAGCTGACATCGCGAGGCCCTCTAGTCGCTTACAGGAGCATTCCTCCTGAGGCCTCAATGCGCTGACCGGTAATCCAATGACTGCCTCCCGCCAGCAGGTTTGCCACGGCCATGCCGATGTCGTCGGGGCGACCCGTACGTCCCATCGCCGTGTGCTGTGCCACATAGTGGTTCACGGCGGCATCGTCGCGCACTGCACCGCCGAAGAAGTCGGTCTCGGTGGCGCCAGGGGCTACGGCGTTGACCGCGATGCCCCTCGGTCCCAGCTCGAGCGCGAGATAGTGGGTGGCGGTTTCCAGTGCGCTCTTCATTGCTGCGTACACCAGGCTGCCCGCAGCCACGTGGCGGGTAAGGCTGGTGGAGATGTTGATGATGGCGCCGCCATCGGCCAGCTGCGGCGCCAGCAACTGGGTCAGCAGCAGTGGCGCTTTGAAATGCACGCGGTACAGCAGGTCGATGTCATCGCCGCGGATCTCACCGAACGCCGATGGTGCGTGCAGCCCTGCATTGTTCACCAGCTGTTGGAAGTACGATGCACCCCAGCGCTGCAATTGTGCCCGCACAGCCGATACGAAGGTCTCCAGTGATCCAACCGCATCCAGATCCAGCGGCAGCATCGCGGCGCGTACGCCATAGGCTTCGATCTGGCGCAGGGTTTCGGCGGCCTGAACCTGCTGATGCTGGTAGGTAATCATCACGTCGCTACCCTGCCTGGCCAAGTGGAGGGCAATGCTGCGGCCAATGCCGCGGCTGCCGCCGGTAACCAGGGCGATGGTGCGCGGAGTGTGTACGCTGTTCATGGTGGCTTTGTCTCGTGAAACGGAGCGTGACATGCTGCGCCCACGGTGCCGTCCGCACTTGCCCAATTGCACACGATCCTTGCCCGATTTCCCTGCTACCTGTGATCGCCAAGCCCCGCTGCGTGCATTAGCGCTGCAGGCGCAGGCGGTGCTGCGCGCACGCAGCCTGGACGCGGAGCCGCTGCTGGAACTTCTGCCCGGCGCTTGGCTGGCGCGTACAGGATCAACGCGCGCTCCGGCCCCGGCTCTGTACCGTCCCGCGGTGGCGGCGGTGCTACAGGGGGCCAAACAGGTATGGGTGGGCGATGCGGTGCTGGAATATCGCGCCGGCGATGCACTACTCACCCGTCAGCCCGTTCCCGCTCGCGGGATGGCCGCCCGGGGCAACCACCAGACGCATTTTCTGGGGCTGGTGGTGGAGTTGGACACCGTCTTGTTGCGACAGTTGCTGAGCCAGTTGGGCAACCCACCGACAGGCCAAGCGCCTCATCCTGCGCCATTCAGTGTGGTAGCGCTGGATTCACCCGTACTGAGCTGTCTGCTGCGTCTGCTGGAGCTGGCCCTCGACACGCCCGACGCCCAGCGGCTGCTGTGGCCTGCCCTGCAGCGTGAGCTGCTGTTTCGTCTGTTGCAGGGTGAAGCAGGGCCAGCACTGCTGGCGATGGCCCAGCCATCTCCCTTGGCACGGCGGATGGCGGGCGCGATTCGCACCCTGCAACGCAGCTTCCGGCAACCGCTTGATGCGGCCGCGCTGGCCAGCCGTGCAGGCATGGGCAGCGCGCTGTTCTATCGGCATTTCCGTGCGGCAACGGGCCTGTCACCGCTGCAGTACCAGAAGCAGYTGCGCCTGATCGAGGCACGTCGCCTGCTGCAGGGGGGCGGCACCAGCATCTCCGCCACCGCGTTCGCCGTGGGCTACGAGAGCCCTTCTCAGTTCAGCCGCGAGTTCAGTCGGCTGTTCGGCCACGCACCGCGCGAGGCTCTCCCGCTGATCGCTCGATGAGTATCAGCCTTGCTCGGCCACTTGGCGCTGCAGCATCGCGATTCCGGCTTCCAGCGTAACCGCCGGCCGATAGCGAAGCTCGCTGCGTGCACGGCTGTCATCCAGCGTGACCTCCACCGCTGAAGATGCGAACTCCTGGCGGGTCATTGGCGCACGCAGAGGCAGCCGCAGTCTGCGGAACAGGTCATCCAGTCCGATGAAAACACGCAGCAGCGCACGCGGCACCTGTTTTTCAGGCGGTTGTACGCCATAAGCCAGCAACTGAGCGCCAATCAGACGGCGGAACGGCACGGGCGCACCATCGCAGATGTGGTAGACACGGCCGCCCGCACCGCGCGTCAAGGCGCAGCAGACCGCTTCAGCCAGGTTGTCCACGTGGGTGGACGAGGTGAGGTAGTGCCCGCCGTCGATCCAGGCGAAGCGGCCGCTGCGTACGGCCTGCAGCAAGTAGGGCATAGCGGTCGTGTTGTCGCGGCCCCAGACAAATCTTGGTCGCAGCACCTTCACTGCGAAATGCGGTGTGGACAGCGCGATCGCCACCCGTTCTGCTTCAGCCTTGCTCGCGCCGTAGATGCCTGCTGCGCGCGCCGGATACTGATGGTTCTCGCGCGCCTGATGCAAAGGCGCACCGGTGGTCAGTGCCGATTCGCTGCTCAGCACGATCGCCACCGACACACCCGCAGTACGGGCGGCCGTCAGCACGTTGCGGGTGCCTTCCACGTTGGTCTGCCACTGGCTGGGTGAAGCATTTCGGTGGTCGGTGTCGGCGGCCGCGTGGATCAGCGCGGCGCAGCCCTCCATCGCCAAAGCGATGTCGGGGTCCAGCAGATCGCCGTGTACCGGCTGGGCGCCCAGCGCCTGTACCACCGCCGCCGCCTGGGGGCTGCGCACCAGCGCACGCACGTGGTGACCGTCTRCACACAGGCGGCGAATCAGATTGCGGCCCACGTAGCCGCTTCCTCCGGTCAGGAAGAGGGTGGAAGAACTCATCAGGGTTACCTCGGGGGAGAGAACGGGTTCAGCGCGGCGGCGTCTCGATCAACGCGCCAATGTCCTGCAGCAGCTGCTGCCGCTGCGCGGCCGGCCACTGCACGTAGTCCAGCGACTCCAGCAGCTTCATACCCTCCAGCGCGAGGTATGCCAGCAACGCGCTGCGTGGGTGCGTGGCCTGCTGCTGGATCTCGGCCAGGATCTGCGCCTGGTTGTGCTGGATGGGTGCGCGCAGCTGTGGATCTTGGGCCATGGCCGCGCACAGCGCCAAGGCCACCGGCTGGAATGCCTCGGGAAAGGGCTGGGCCGCTGCGGCAATACGACCGCGCAGCAGCGCATCCTGGTTGAACCCCTTGGCCGCCTCGCGGTTGAAGGCGTTGTCGCGGGCCACCGCACGTTCGACCACGGCCTGGATGAGACCGGCCTTGGACTGGAAGTCGTAGACCACCGAGGCCTTGCTGACCCCGGCTTCGGCGGCCACCGCATCCAACGTCAGGCGCGCCGCCCCCACCTGGGCGACAACGCGCTCGGCAGCATCAAGGAGCTGCTGCGGATCAATACTTTTGCGACGGCCCATCACCGGATTCCATATTTAACCATCCGGTCGATTATAAATATGGATGCGATGGTGTAAAGCCCTCTGGGCGGCCTACAGCGCGTCGTAGAGTGCGCCAGCGCCTGCTGCATCCACTGCTGGATGTTCGCTTCGCGCTGCCGGTGGCGCGCTCGACCGGCAGCCGTCACTTGCGCCGGTCGTCGGTTGCCTCCTGCTTGTCCACGTAGCCAGCACCTACAAGACCTTTCAGCAGCTGGGTCACGGCCGCAGTGGAGGTTTCGGTGCCCTCTGTCTTCAACCTGACGTGCGATGGAGCATCAGCAGGAAGAGCAAGCTCCGCGTGAGCGTGCGCAACTGCTGCAGCAGGCGATCATTTCGGGGAACGCCTACTTCGACGAGAGCGGCTCGACGGATATCGAGCGGCGCCGCAAGACGGCGCTGTTGTATCGGGCAACGCTGGAAATCAAGCTCTGAACGGTCATCGACGATCGGCGCGACCACGAGACCAAGGAGATGGCCTGACCTGCGCAATGTCTGCATTCGGACAGATCGGTCGTTCACCTCCCGCAGGGGGCCCGAGTGTCCGCCACGACCAAGCCTGAAAAGGCCGCAATCACCCTCGCATCAACCTACACAACGGTTCCATGGGATGATGCGGTGCCCACCGGACGAGCGACCATGCAGAAGCTGACGGACCCCAATCTGCTGGACGACATCGCCGAGATTGGTCGAATCCAGGCCGTGCCGCGAATCCTGGAGACCGTCGCCCACATCACGGGCTCACGATTCACGGCCATTGCCCGCGTGACCCAGACAACCTGGACCGCGTGCGCCACCTTCGACACCCTGGGGTTCGGGCTGGTTCCCGGTGGCCAACTGGTGCTTGAGACCACCATCTGTGACGAGATCAGGCAGTCGGCGACGTCAGTTGTATTTGCGCATGCAAGCGAGCACCCGATTTACTCCCAGCATCACACGCCACGGATCTACGGGCTTGAGAGCTATGCGTCCGTTCCCATCCATCGGCCAGACGGGAGCTTCTTCGGCACGCTCTGCGCGATTGATTCGGCACCGGCCAACTTCGACATAGCCCACGTCCAACGCTCCATGGAACTGCTGGCCGACCTGGTAGGAAGTTACCTCGACAAGGAAGATCGCCTTGTGCGAGCGGAAACGGCGCTCTCCGACGCGCATCGTGTCGCCGACCTGCGCGACCAGTTCATTGCCGTGCTGGGTCATGACCTGCGCAGTCCGCTGCAGGCCATCAGCATCGCCGCAGATTCGCTGGCATGTGAGGCGGGCACTGAGCGCCAGCAACGGATGCTCGCGCACATCACCTCCGGCGTTGCCAGAATGGACGGACTGATCAACGACGTGCTTGATTTCGCCAGGGGACGTCTGGGCGGCGGCATTCCCATCGCGCTGCAGCTGACAAGCACGCTGGAAGAAGACCTGAAGCGGGTTGTGGAAGAGGTGGAAATCGCCACTGGCCGCCAGGACATCAAGGTCCACATAAAGATAGACGACGACGTGGTCTGCGACCCGAGCAGATTGGCACAGCTCCTGGCCAACCTGCTCACCAATGCAGCGGTACACGGAGAGCGCTCGTCCCCGATTACGCTGACCGTCCACTCCGAGCCGGAAATGCTCACGCTCGACGTACACAACGAGGGACACATTCCATCAGCGAGGTTGGACGCGATTTTCAGCCCATTCTCACGTGAAAAGAGTGAGCGTCCGCGGCCGGGTCTCGGCCTCGGCATCTACATTGCGTCGGAGATCGCGCGGTCCCATGGCGGCACGTTGGAGGTGGAGTCCAGTGCGGCCGCCGGCACCTTGTTCACGTTCAAGATGCCCAGGCTGGAGCTTCCGTAGCGGTCTGCCGCGACCACGTCCGCAGCCTTCAACCGGGTTTCATTTGCGGGCGTGTCGCGCGTCTTTTTCATCCACGTCCTTCGCAGCCGCGCGACTCTGCGCGAACTCCGGGAACGTTTCTTCGATCGAATCCTTGTCCGGCAGCACGTAGAACACGCCGCCTTTCTCGAACGTGGGATGCACGATCTGCTCGTAGAACCCGGGCGAGACATTGATGCAGCCGTGGGTGACACGGTTGTCGTCCGGCGTGGCCGATGCCAGTCGTTCGCTGCGCTTCTCTTTCGGGGTGCCCGGGGGAAGCGGGTGCATTGAAACGGCGGAATCGTAGTCCACCCACAGCACGCGTCCGGCGTCCTCGGACGGGCCATAGGCGCCAATGAAACGACCCGCCGGGGTGGTGCGGTCGTGGCCGGGAATCGCGCTCAGTGCGAGCTTGGCGACGCCGGGTGCCGAGTGATCGCCGATGGCCGAACCAAACAGCGCTGGCGCTGCGCCGCGCAGCTTGCCGTCACCGCCGAAGACCAGGACCTGCGCAGCCGCCTTGTCCATGATCGCGAACGGATAGCCCTGGTTGTCCTTGCTGGCCACGACCCAGCCGGCCAGTTCAATCACCGTATCGGACACTTCCTGGCCCTGCGGAAGTTCATCGGCGGCGGTCGCCGTTTCCGTGGGTGCGTCCTTGGCTTCCTTGGCGTTCCTGGCGCTGGCTGCGCCGGTTCCTGCCAGTGCCAGCGCGATGGCCAGCGTGGCCGATACGGCCCGGCGTGCAGGGAGTGAGTACGTACGAATGGGACGGCTCCTTCGGATGACGACCGAGAGGCTGAAAGACACCAGTGGCCGGTGAAGGCCACTGGTGTCTGGTTCAAGCGTTCATCAAAGTGGGTGGAGAGCGGTTACCCGCGCGGCTTGCGGCCGGGGACCCTTTCGAGCTGCTGCACGCGGCCTTCGATCTGATCCAGACGCTGGTTGGCCTGCTGTGCAGACTGGTTGGCGGATTCGGCGCTCTGCGCCGCGCCCTGCACCTTCACGTCGAGCTGGTCGAGACGCGAGTTGATCGTTGCAAATTCGTCTTTGTAGGTGGCGCAAGCACCGAGGCTTACGGTAGCAACGATGGCTACGGTGACGGCACGTGCCGCGTTGATTTGCTGCTTGGTCAGGAACATTCCACTCCCTCCTTCGTCTGGGGAGTCTGGAATATAGCGGCGTTTGTTCCCGCCGCTGCGAAGTGCTTTCAGCTGCAGTTGGAAGACGTGGATGGCCTGTGAAGGTCGGGCAATCAGCAATCCTTAACAAGCGGGAACAAGCGAGCTCTGCCGCATCGGTTGATGTCCTTGTGCCACTTCGATCTCCCCAATTCATAAGCCTGAAGCCGACTCATGGTGTTCCTCTCGATGGGCGCCGATGAGCGTGGCGCAACAACATCGACGCGGGCACCGCGGTTTCGTGTGTGCAGGCCTCATGGCGCAGGGCGATCAGGTCGAAGATGCAAGCGCTCTTCGCGCGGCATGGATGGTTGCGACGGGTCGCCTAGATGCGGACTACGAGGAGCGAAGGTGATATGGCGCGGGCACGAAATCAGGAGTGACTCATCATTGATGAAAACCGCCTAAGGTTAGATTCAATGCGTTGATCYACGTCCCGAGCTTCGCAGGCCCATATGTCGGAAAGCACCGGATACTCTGAATGGACGTCTCAGGGAGAAATGCTCTCCCATCAAGGTGGACGAACGGCCCGTCAGTCTCGGTCAGAACGCCATCAGGTGGCATGAGCTGCACTAACTTACGTCCTCTTTCACTCAGTAGCATGGCTGGCCCAATCGAGAACCGGTAGGCCATTTCTACAGCACGCGCGAGCTCACGCTTGCTTCCGGAGAAGCAGTGAAGAGTCGGCCAACCCGCCTCTGGCTGACGCTCAAGAGCATCTGGCGCAGATGACATTCAACCCGCGGTGCGACCTTCCGGCGTGCTCGCTCGGATAGTGGGAAGTTCACTAGCAGACGCGTGCTTGCCAATCTGAAGAGCCAAGTCGCCGGCGAACAAGCAGGCAGCACATAGAAAAGTGTATTGCGCTACACGCGCGATCTTGGCTTTAATTGGCAGTCCTCGAATTTTCATCCTGTGTTGACAGAACAGGGCGACCGCACAATATATGGTCCAGAAGCCCAAAATTATGCAGACGAGTGCGCCCGCGATTTTCGTGAAATTGTCCAGCCCGCTGCCCAGCAAAGCGTGAGAGGCCGCAATGACGGCCAAGCCCAGCGTTACTCCCTTGGTCAGTTCTATCTGGTCTTTGATGTTAACGAAAAATCGCTCATTCTTCTCTAGGGCCTCTACCTCTCGGGGCGTCTGTGTTACCGGGGGGGGCTGGACTGGCAAGGGTTCGGTCCTGTATGTCATTCACTCGTTCCTAACTGTCGTTTGTTGACTACTATCGGCGCGACGGGCGCAAATCTTGAGATGACAGCTGATTGGGTGACCCATGTCACTCTCGATAGTGCGAATCTAGGAAGCCCGCTAGGTCACCCATGTGGTCCTCCACATAATAATGGTGCCCCTGGCCCGGCTCGAACCGGCATTTGCCACCCATCTGGCGCTGACGGGATATGAATCCGCTGCTCTGCTAATTGAGCTACAGGGGTGTGATCGTTGCGATCACGCCGGTGCCGCCCTCAGAAGCGGTAATGGACAGGAATACTCAGGGATGCACCTTTAGAATCATCCATCCTTTCACTTGGAGAGGTGGTTCTCAAGGCATCCGGTCCTGATGTCGCGCCGACACCACGCGCGCTGGTTGATTCCAGCGCGCTTCGTGCGGCGTGAATGGTCGCGACCGGCCGCTCAGACCCCGACTTCAATGATCCAGCGTAGGTCGATAGGAATTGACCAGCCTGATTTATGGACTGCAGATCACTCGTAGCTTGGTATTTACAATGCTTTTTATGTACACGTAGCTCGTGCCGAGCACCGTCAATACTTCATCTAGATTGCTCCGAAGAGAGATTGCCGGCTGCACAATGACAAAGCCAATCCGAACTTCCATGTCTCGAGCCTTCCTACGCAGCAAGTCGAGGGCCTCGGGCGACCCCTTTAGGATGCGATTCCTTCCCTTACTTTCAGATTTGCTGTAGCGATCTAGCAGGC
>NZ_JBFTNR010000007.1:0-15364 GCF_056665995.1 Stenotrophomonas sp. 05L44_2 | reverse complement strand
GCAGGAACTGACTGTCGGCGGCGGTGCCAACTGGCAGAACCGCATCTACTACCCGGTGCCGGCCTATGGCCGCATCGAGCAGAGCGGCTACGCACTGGTCAGCGCCTTCGTGCGCTACCGCATCTCGCCGGAGTTCAGCGTGCAGGCCAACCTCAACAACCTGCTGGACAAGAAGTACCTCTCGCAGATCAATGGCTACGGTGCGTATGGCGATGGTCGCAACGGCTCGCTGACGTTTACCTGGTCGTTCTGAAGAAAACGTCGCCGGGCATGGCCCGGCGCTACCGCGGCAACAGCAGCGCCGGAATCTCTCCGGCGCTGCTGTACCCACATCAGAACCGCAGGTCCGCGCGCAGGTACCAGTAACGGCCACGCGGGATGTCGTAGGTGGAGGCGTCATAGCCGTTCAACGAACACGACAGGCAGATCGGCGGGTCCTTGTCGAACACGTTGTTCAGGCCCGCCGTCAGCTGCAGGCCCTTCATCCAGTCGATCTTGTAGCCCACCTGCATGTCATGGAAGGTGGTGGCCGACAGCGTGTTGGTGCCGGCGGCCTGGTTGCTGCACACCGGGAACGCCACGGCGTCACCGCAGTCTTCGGTCAGTTCGGAAATGTGGCGTACCGTCCAGTTGGCGCTCCAGTTGTCCAGCGTCCAGCCGATGCTGGCGTTGCTGGTCCATTCCGGAATCGAACTGTCAGCCACTTCCACGCCGGGCTTCTGCGGCTGCCGCTGGCCGGCCGCACCGGTGGCCTCATAGCGACCGACGAACGTGTTCTTCCAGCCCAGCTTGAACTGGCCGATCGAGCTCTGCGGCAGGGTCCAGAACAGATCCACATCCCAGCCGTCGGTCTTGATTGAACCCAGGTTGGTCAGGCGGTTGTTGAAGCTGCTGACCGCACCGGTGCTGGCACGCGTGATGCCGTCGCAGTAGATCGGGTCCAGGGTATCCACGCACAGGTCCAGCTGTGTCTGCGCGTTGATCGCCTGGATCGCGCCATCGATGTTGTGGCGGTAGAACGTCACTTCCACGTCGAAGCGCTCCGACCACGATGCATCGTTGCCGAACCAGGGGCTCCACACGAAACCGGCACTGAAGCTGCGCGACCGCTCCGGCTCCAGCTCGCGGTTGCCGCCGGTGGTCACCGAGATCTGCGAGTTGGCCTGCTGGAAGCCGGTCGGCACGCCCAGCGATGCGCAGTTGGCCGCACTGCCACGTGGCGGTGTGCCACCCAGGCCCACCGAGCAGGGATCGAACAACTGCAGGTCAGCACGCGCAGCCGAGCCGTACAGCTCGCCGATCGACGGTGCGCGGAAGCCTTCGGCGTAGGTGGTACGCAGCACGAAGTCATCGGTCACCTGCCAGCGCAGGCCGTACTTGGGCGTGAACTCGCCACCGAAGGTCGAGTAATCCGAGTAGCGGCCAGCCAGGCTCAGGTCCAGCTTCTTGCCCAGTGCCGAGTCGGCGAAGATCGGCACGCTCAGCTCCAGGTACGCTTCGTTGACGTCGTAGGAGCCGGACGTCGGCTGCGACGGTACGCCGTTGTAGTGGCCGATCACCGTCAGCGGGTCAGGCTGGTACGAACCTTTGTACTTGCGATGTTCGAGACCGGTGGCGAAGGACACCGGGCCGGCCGGCAGGGTGAACAGATCGCTGGACAGGTTGGCGGTGAACAGGCTCAGCTCGTTCTGGCTGCGGTCGCGCACCACCGGCTGGATCCAGCGCAGCATGTCCGGGGTGATCGAACCGGCGCCACCGAAGATGTTCAGCGGTACGCAGCCCGGCGTGGCCGCGCACACCGCAGGATCGCCCAGCGCCATGTTGACGTTGTAGATGTCGTAGCTGCCGTAGTTGGTCTGCTCGGCCTTGTTCTTGCTGTACATGCCGTTGACGTCCCAGTACCAGCTGCGGTCAGCGGCCTGGAAGTTGCCGACCAGGCCGGTGGCGAAGTACGTGGTATCCACCTGCTGTTCGAATACGCGCGCGCCGCCTTCCACCGGGCGGCGGCCGATCAGGCTCATGTTGCCCGACGACACCAGGTCGAAGCCGAACGGGTTGTACGGGTTCAGTGCCGAGACGACGATGTTGTCGGCCAGCGGATTGCCGGTGGCGCCATCAGGGCCGAAGAACAGCGGCTCCGGGCCGGCCTGGTTGGTCGACTCGCGGCGGTTGCCCAGTGCCTTGACGTACCACTGCACGTTGTCGGTGATGTCGAACCGGAACTGGCCGAACAGGCCCTTACGCTCCGACGGTGTCAGCACCATGTTGTATTCGGCGAAGTTGAAGCGATCGGCGCTGGTGAAGCAGTGGTAGTCGTCGGTGCGGTTGCAGCCGGCGCTGCCGTCGTAACGCGGGCTGCTCACGCCGGTGTTGGGCACGATGTCCTGTTCGGCACCGGTGTTGGGATCGACGAAGGCGAAGCGCCCCTGCGGAATGCCGCCGCTGCCGAAGGCCAGGCCGGTGCCGGGGATCGGGAAGCGCGACTGCTCGCGGTCCTTCGCATACACCGGGTCCTGCTTGGTCCAGCTTGCCCCCAGGAACAGGCTGTAACGGTCGCCGCTCTTGCCCCAGGCCAGGTCCACGCCCTTCTGCGTGCCATCGCCCTTGCCATACTGGCCGTAGTTCATCGTCACCTGGCCGCCATCGAAATCGCGGCGGGTGATGATGTTGACCACACCGGCGATGGCATCGGAGCCGTACAGCGACGATGCGCCGTCTTCCAGCACTTCGATGCGCTCAACGATCGCCAGCGGGATGGTGTTGAGGTCGGTGGCCGAGCCCACGCCCGAGGCCGAGGATTCATTGACCCAGCGGATGCCATCGACCAGCACCAGTACACGCTTGGCACCGAGATGGCGAAGGTCCACCTGCGCCGAACCCGCGCCGACGCCGCTGCCGTCGGGTGGGAAACCGAAGTTGCCCGACGAATTGAACTTGGCATTGAGCGCCGAGCCCGAGCCGGTGAGCTGTTGCAGCACTTCACCGATCGAGGTCAGGCCGGTGCGTTCGATGTCGGCGCGGTTGAGCGTCTGGACCGGCACCTGGCCTTCCACTTCAGCGCGCTTGATGCGGGTACCTGTGACTTCGACGCGATCCAGGTCGGTGGTGGCCGATTGGGCAGCAGCCCCCAACGGGGCCAGTGCGGTCACGCACAGCGCGACGGCAACCGCCAAGGGGCGGTGATGCAGGTAATTCATTCGCTCTCTCTCCAAAGGAATGTCGGGACATGGACTGCCGCGCTCCCCCCTGCATGGCGGCAGCGTCTCCTTTGTAAACAAGCGGTAAACATCGCGGCGTGATGCCCGACACTCTTTCACGCGAATTTGACGATTCTGAAAGCAGATAACGTCATTTGCCTACGTATTCACCAGAATGCGCGTACGACAACATCGCCGTAGCGCTGGCTCATTCCCGCCGGGGTCACGGTAGCGCCGGGCCATGCCCGGCGAAGTGTCGAAGAGGTCTCTGCCAAGCCCGGCGCGCATCGCAGGTCTGCCGCCGGGTATGACCCCGCGCTACCGGTACACGTGCGGCCTTCCCTTGGGAAGGCCGCACCCGTGATCCACTCACTGCACGAACGCGATGCGTTGCATGCCGGTGGCTTCGGCGGCGGCCAGGATCTTGGCCATGCCGTCGTACTCGGCCGACGGATCGGTGCTGATGCGCAGCTCCGGCAGGTTACCGGCATGCTCGCTGGCCTGCGCCTGCAGGCGCGACTGCAGATCACCGATGGCCATCGGCTGCCCGTCCCAGCTCAACTGACTGGACGCATCCAGGCGCAGCTCGATCGGCGGCGGCGGTTCGGGGCGATCCACCACGCGATCGGTGGCCTGCGGCAACTGCACGTTGATCGGCCGCGACAACATCGGCGCGGTCACGATGAAGATGATCAACAACACCAGCATTACATCCACCAGTGGCGTGACGTTGATGTCCGCCAGCGGGCCGCTTCTTCCTGCGCTACTGAATGCCATGTGCCGCTCCCTGCAGCAGGGCCGGTCGCCCCAGCCCAAACCTACGCCGCACAACCGCCCTCGCGGCAGTGCGGATCCCACCATCATTCAGCTGTCGTTGCCGTCTTCGGCCGTGTACACAATGCGAAACTGAATTCAGCCACTGCCCGCTATGCTGGTCGCCATGACCCGACGATCTTCGACCGCCCTGTCCCTGCTCCCGCTGGCCACCACGCTGCTGATCGGCTGCGCGAGTGCCCAGTCCCTCGATGCCCAGAACGCCCAGCTGAAGGCCGCCATCGCCGCCGCCGAACGTGGCCAGTTCGATCCCGGCCAGGCCGCCGCGCTCAGCCGCCATCCCGCGTATGGCTGGCTGGAGTTCGCCAACCTGCGGCGCAACATCGACACCGTCGATACGGCGCAGGCACAGGCCTTCCTCAAGCGCTATCAGGGCCAGGCCGTGGCCAACAGCTTCCGCAGCGCCTGGCTGCCCTCTGTCGCGCGCCGCCAGGACTGGCCGACGCTGCTGGCCAACTGGGCTCCCACYGACAACCTCGGCCTGCGCTGTGCGCAGCTGACAGCGCGCCAGGCCACCGGCAAGCTGGACCCGCAGTGGATCGGTGAAGCCCAGGATCTGTGGCGCAAGAACGGCAAGTCGTTGCCCGATGCCTGCGACGCCGTGTTCGCCGTGCTGCAGGCGCAGGGTGGCATGAGCGATGCGCTGCGCTGGGAACGCATCGATGCCGCTGCCGATGCACAGCAGCCGGCGGTGATGCGTTCGGCCGCGCGCGGCCTGCCGGCCAGTGATCTGGCCTTGGCCAACACCTACGCGGCCTTCGTCGACAAGCCCAATGCCAGCGCCCTGAACTGGCCGCGCAACGAGCGCAGCCGGCGCATCGCCACCGACGGCCTGGCCAAGCTGGCCAAGGCCGACCCGGATGCTACCGAACAGCAGCTGCCGCAGTACGCGCAGGCGCTGKGCCTGAGCGCCGAACAGCAGGGCCAGGTGCGTTACCAGATCGCCCTGTGGACGGTGGCGTCGTACCTGCCCGACTCGGCTCGCCGTTTGAATGCCGTGCCCGATGCGGCCTATGACGAGCGCCTGCACGAATGGCGCGCGCGCGAAGCGATGTCGCGCGGCGATTGGCCGGCGACGCTGGCGGCGATCCGCAAGATGGGCCCGACCCAGCGCAACGATTCGCGCTGGCGCTATTTCGAAGGCCGCATGCTGGAAAAGACCGGCCAGGCACAGCAGGCGCAGCCGCTGTTCCGCGAAGCCGCGCGCGCACCGACCTTCCATGGCTTCCTCGCTGCGGACAAGCTGCAGCAGCCCTACACGCTGTGCCCGTGGAAGCCCAACGACAGCGCGCAGGCGCAGGCTGCGGTGGCCCGCGATCCGGCCATCCAGCGGGCGATGGCGCTTTACCAGATCGACCGCGCCGGCTGGGCGGTGGCCGAATGGAACAATGCGCTGTCGCGCTTCGATGACACCCAGCGTCGCCTCGCCGTGCGCGTGGCGCAGGACAACGGTTGGTTCGACCGCGCGGTGTTCGCGCTCGGCAAGCAGCCGCAGGAGCAACGCCTGTACGACCTGCGCTTCCCGCTGCACCACGACGCCACGATCCGCCGTGAATCAGCACGCAATGCCATCGACCCGGCCTGGGTGGCCGCCGAGATCCGCGCCGAAAGCACTTTCACCCCGCGCGCGCGTTCGCCTGCCAATGCGATGGGCCTGATGCAGGTACTGCCGGCGACCGGCGCCGGCGTGGCCAGGTCCATCGGCCTGACCGGCTACGGCGGCGCTGACAGCCTGTACGACCCGGACACCAACATCGCCATCGGCACCGCGTACCTGCGGCAGTTGATGAACAAGTACGACGGCCTGCCCTACGTGACCATCGCCGCCTACAACGCGGGCCCGACGCCGACCGCACGCTGGCAGACCCAGCGCCCGGGCTTCGATCCGGACCTGTGGATCGAGACCATCAGCTACAAGGAAACGCGCGAGTATGTCGCCCGCGTGCTGGCCTTCAGCGTGATCTACGACTGGCGACTCAATGGCGACGCATTGCCGCTGAGCGACCGCCTGATGGGCCGCCTGGTGGACAAGCGCAAGGCCTTCACCTGCGCCGCCAACGCCGACCAGGGCGGCGATTGATCACGTGGTATCGGTAGCGCCGGGCCATGCCCGGCGAACGCCATGTGTTCCGCCGGGCACGCCCGGCGCTACCGTGCCATCATCCCCCCATGAAGATCTATCTTGTCGGCGGCGCCGTGCGCGACCGCCTGTTGCAGCGCCCTGCCGGCGACCGTGACTGGGTCGTCGTCGGCGCCACGCCCGCGCAGATGGAAGCGCAGGGCTACACCGCCGTGGGCCGTGATTTTCCCGTCTTCCTGCACCCGAAGACCGGCGAGGAATACGCGCTGGCCCGCACCGAACGCAAATCCGGCCGTGGCTACCGCGGCTTCGTGGTCGATGCCGATCCGGCGGTGACGCTGGAAGAAGACCTGCAGCGCCGCGACTTCACCATCAATGCCATCGCCTGCGATGAAGACAGCGGCACGCTGGTCGATCCCTATGGCGGTGCGCGCGACCTCGAGCAGCGCGTGCTGCGCCATGTCGGTCCCGCATTCGTTGAAGACCCGCTACGCGTGCTGCGTGCGGCGCGCTTCATGGCCCGCTTCGCCTCGCTCGGTTTCACCGTCGCGCCGGAAACCATGGCGCTGATGCGCGAGGTGGCCGCCAGTGGCGAGCTCGACGCGCTGGTACCGGAACGTGTGTGGCAGGAACTGCGCAAGGCATTGGTGTGCGAGCGCCCATCGGCGTTCCTGCGCACCCTGCACGACGCGCACGCGCTTGGCCCGATACTGCCAGAACTGGAAGCGCTGTACGGCGTACCGCAGCGCGCGGAATTCCATCCGGAAGTCGACACCGGCATCCACCAGGAAATGGTCAGCGACATGGCGGCAAAGCTGGCGCCCGGTGATGACCTGGTCGGCTTCGCCGCACTGACCCACGACCTCGGCAAGGGCCTGACCCCGGCCGAGGAATGGCCGCGCCACATCATGCACGAGCAGCGCGGCATCAAACCGCTGAAAGCACTGTGCGCGCGCCTGAAGATTCCGACCGAGCACCAGCAGTTGGCCGAGGCCGTCTGCCGCGAGCATCTGAACGTGCATCGCATCGACGAACTGCGCGATGCCACCGTGCTGGAACTGCTGGGCCGCTGCGATGCGTTGCGCCGGCCGGAGCGGGTGGCACGCATCGCGCTGTGCTGCGAGGCCGACAAGCGCGGCCGGCTCGGTTTCGAGGACAGCGACTACCCGCAGGGCGAAACACTCAAGCGCCTTCACCGGGCGGCGCTGTCAGTGCAGGCGCGTGACCTGGACACCACACACCTCAAAGGCCCGGCCATTGGTGAGGCGCTGGCCAAGGCGCGTGTACGGGCGATCGCCGCCGCCCGCTGATGCTTATCCGGCACTTTTACCGGTAGTGCCGGCCGCTGGCAGGCAACCACAGCGCTATCAGTGCGCCTTCCCGCGGGTGATCGCCGCCGCGCGTTGCTTCAGCTGCTCCACCGCATCGGGGATCATCTCCATGCCCACGTCCAGGCCGGGGTTCAGCACCAGGCCGACGCCCTCACCGATGCCCGACAGCAGTGCATGCACCGCGATGGGCATGGCGTGGGCAAACTGCGGCAGCTGCTCGTGCCAGATCTCCGCGCGCTCGGGCGCGGTGAACACCGCAAACATCGGCTCGCCGCTTTCGCTGGTCAGCACCAGCGGCGAAATGCTCTCGTCCCAAGCGCCGTCTTCACCGATGGCCTTGTCCAGCAGCACGAACACCGGCGCGGTCAGCAGGCCGTCAAGGAACTGCGAGGCCGTGAGGGTTCCATCCTGGGCCTGCAACAGGCGCACTTCCAGGTCGTTGGCGGGTTCGAACGGCGTTTCGTGGTCCATGGTCGGTTCCGGTACGTGGTTGCTGGCTGCAACTTTAGCAGGCCCGGCATCCGGCTACGTACACCTCGTTCCGCAGCGGAATCGACCTCAGCGGCCGATCAGGCTTTCCGCCGGAATGCCCAGGTTGCGGTGCAGATTGCGGATCATCTCCAGGGTCCAATCCGCGCTTGCGATTCAATACCTCATATACGCGGTTGAGCTGACCAATCGAGGGCACCAGATCCTTGACGGTCAGACCGCCCTGCTCCATGCGGAAGCGGATCGCTTCAATCGGGTCCGGCAGCTCGATCGGATAGTGCTTCGCTTCGTAGGCCTCCACCAAGGTGGCGAGAATCTCGAAACGATCTCCCTCTTCGCTATCCAGCGCAGGTTCGTTCTCGAAATAGGCCTCCAGCTCGCGCAACGCGTTCTGGTAGTCGACTTCTGTGCGAACAGGACGAATGTTCATGGAAACTCCGCAGTACAAGCGCCAACCAGATCATAAGCCGCACGCAGCACTTCAGTTATACGGTCAGCCCCCACCGTGTCCATGCCGCCACATCCACCCCGCCACCGCCAGCCCGGCCACCACCACCAGCATCACCGGCAGGCCGAAGCGGTGCCGGAACGGGATCGGCACCCCGCCGAGCTGCTGGTCCATGCTTTCGGTATCCAGCACCCAGCCGTGCTCGCAGCCGGTGCAGGCCAGCTCGTAGCGGCGCTGGTAGACGAAGCCGAACAGCAGGTCGATGCGCGCCATCCTGTAGCGCAGCTGCGGGGCGAATTCGGTTTCGGTCTGGCAGCGCAGGCAGTGGTGCGATTCGGTGGGGCCGACAATCAGCACCCGTTCGTGTTGGCCGATCAGCAGCAGGTTCAGCCCTCCTTGCAGGCGGGCTGGGCCAGCAGCCAGGCCTCGGCCGCCGCCACCGTGGCGGCATCGCCGACGGTGGCCTGGTCCGGCGCGATCTTCCGCCCGTCGCCATTTCCATTGCGATCGCGCATGACGCTGGTGGTCAGCACCAACGCGCTGCCGTCCACCAGCCGGCGCACCACGTTGGCCGTCGATACACCCGCCGTGGGCTGTCCGAAACTGCGGGTCTGCGCCCGGCCTCGGAACGCCAGTACGGTCGCTTCGCCGGAACTGGCGGTGCGCGGGCCGGTCAACACCGCCACCGGCGCGCCAACCTGGCGGGGCAGATAGCCGGGCTGGCCGAAATCCAGGCGCGTCGCCTCGCCCATGCGCACGCCACTGGCAGTGGTCTGCCAGCGTACCGGACCGTCGGCGGTCTCGAATGAGCCCACGTCCTCGATACCCATCGCCGAAGTGCGCAGCAGCGGCGCAACGCCCAGCAGCATCGGCCACATGTTGCCGCCGGTGTTGTCGCGCAGGTCGACGATCCAGCCACAGCGAGGCGTGCTGTCCTTTTCACGGATGGCGTTCTGCCAACGCACCGCACGCTGGATGTTCTGTTGCTGCAGCTGCTGCGGCGGCGCACCGGGGTCTGCCGCATAGCCCTCGATCAGCACCTGGCCGATACGCGGGTCACGTGCGCGAGTGGCGTCGCTTTCGCTGCGGGCAGCAGCGGTGGCGTTTTCGCGGGCGAAACGCTCCACGCGTTGCTGCTGTCGTTGCGGGGTCATCCAGCTGCCGTGACCGCCTGAACTGCGACCGATGGCCTCGGCCAGGACGGTCCGGACCTTGGCCGGATCGCCCTGCGCRTCCTTCARSCGCGTGCGCGTGRCWGGCCARTCGACCCTGCYTCGGTACAGCGCCTCGCGTTCRAGCATGTCCAGCAGCTGTGCCTGYGCGGCGGGTGAKGGRATCTCGATGGYGTCRGCCGCAGTGGCRGCGGTCGYTGCCAGCAGCGYGGCGATGAGGAGGGCACGTCCCGGCAATCCTTTGCTGTTCCGCATCGACATCTCCCTGTCGTTGAATGAAGGCGAAGCATAACGCCTTGGCCGCCGCGCGGCGTGTCGCATCAGGCACGTCAGGATCGGACTGCGATTTACAACTTTGCCCATGTCGGCACGCTGGCAAACGCGCGAAGGTCGCTGTGCCGGCGCCACCTGCGCCGGCCGGGATTGGCGTCCTGAATCAATGAGCAAAGATGACCGATTGCCTCGATGCAGGCACTCGCGACAATGCACCACCTGCCGGTCCATGGCGGGCGGTGCGTGGGGACCCTTGGGTCCGTCGGCTTCTTCTTTGCTCTTGACCGGCACGCCAACCCGCACCGCCCGCCACCTTGCATTCCGCAGGTGGCCCAGCCCTGTGAGGTTGTTGCCATGACCACGCTCCACCCCACCTATCCGCGCCTGCACACATTGCTGGGCGATGCCCTGCCCGACCTGCAGCTGCCCAACGCCACCGCCGAGGCGCTGGAAGACGCGCTGGCCGAAGCCGATGAAGCTGCTCCCACGCCCGCCTTCTTCAAGCGGCTGCGCGACGTCACGCGCTGCCACGCCGCTGACGGCGAGCCGTGGACGGAACTGCGCATCACGCCGGCACGGGCGCGCGATCTGGCCTGCACCACGCGCTGCCTGCTGGCGTTGTCGGCGCTGGGGGGTGTGCTGCTGGCGACGCAGGCAGCGCGTGAACTGGACGACGCGGAAGCGCAGTGCCCGCCGCTGACGGAGGAAGGGCTGTTGCACGCGGTGCAGCTGCTGGCCGATCACGCGGGCGCGTTGCTGGGGCGTACGCCGTTGTAATACAGCGGCGTTGGGATTGCTTGATTGGTAGCCAGGGCGTGTCGACCGAGGTCGACACCTACCAGAGCAGGTCATGGCGCTGGAGGGATTCGTGCCGACCCAGGTCGGCACCCAACAGAGCGGGTCATGCCGCTGGAGGGATTCGTGTCGACCGAGGTCGACACCTACCAGAGCGGATCATGGCGCCGGGGGGATTCGTGCCGACCTGGGTCGGCACCCACCAGAGCGGGTCATGGCGTCGGTTGGATTCGTGTCGACCAAGGTCGACACCCACCCAAGCGGAGGTCGTCACCAGTCCGCGCGCAGGCCGATGTTGCCTTCGATGATGCGGCGCTTGCCGTTGTCGCTGCCACCAACCTCGCGGGTGTAGTCGGCCACGGCATACGCGCTGATCGTGCGGTTGAAGCGCCCGACCACGCCGACACCGGCCTCCACAGCACGCGAGCGCTGCGAATTGATGATCGCGTCGCTGTCGAACAGGATGCGGTCCTCGCCCGAACGGCCATGCCAGTAGTTCAACTTGAAGTACGGCTGCCAGCCGTTGTCGGCCAACTGGTAATCGCCCGCCAGGCGCAGGCCGACGCGGCCGGTCCAGGCGTTGTCGTTGTCGAAGGAAACGGTGGACACCAGATCACGCTGGTCATCCAGTGAACTGCGCTGCCAGATGACCTGCAGCTGCGGTTCCAGCCACCACGATGACTGCCCGAACTGCAGCAGTGGCTTGCCCGCTTCCAGCGACAGCGTGGTGCCGTCGCCCTTGAGGTCGATGCCCAGCCCGCGCGAGGAGCGCGTGCGGCCGTCGTAGCGGCTCTGCATCGCCACCGCGTCGATGTAGCCGCCGCTGCTGTCGGTCAACGTCCAGTACAGGCCCACGTGCTTGTCGTCCAACCGGCTCTGGCCGACCAACACGTTGTCCCAGCCCACGGCCAGGCCGGTGATCCTGCCATCGGCGCGGGTGCGGCCGACGAACACGCCGATCTGGTTGCGGTGGCTGTCACCGCTGGCAGCCCACACATCCAGGCCTGCCTGCACACCCATCACGTCACCATCGAAGCCGGGCCGTGCATCGCCTTTCCAGTGGATCTCGCTGCTCTGCCCGACCAGCCGTCCCCATGCCGTGCGGAAGGCGCCCTGGTTGTACAGCAGGCGCTGTTCGCCCTGGCGCTCATGGAAGGTCCCCAGGCTGGCCAGCGAGGTCTCGCGCAGCAGCGGTGGCACCACGGCGTAGGCCGCGGTCTCCAGGCGGTACAGCGGCACCAGGCCGTTCTCGTTCGGCGCGGCGGGCCTTGCCCCCGCACTGGGCGGCGGCGAACCGGTACCGGGCAGGCTGCCACCGGCCACCGGCACGTCCGGTACGGGTGGATCACTGGGCGGCGCTACGGGCGCAGGTTCCGGCGGCGGTGGCGGCGGTGCCGTCTCGCCTGCGGTCAGGTCCGGATCGATGGCACCCTCTGGCGGCGGTGGGGGTGCCGGGGGAATCGGCGGCGGTGGCGCCACCGGTGGCGTCGGCGGTGGCGGCGGCAGTACTTCGCCGCCGCCGTTCGGCGCGGGCGTCGGCCCGGCCGCCAATGTCGAACGCAGGTACCAGTTCTCGCCGGTGCCGGCGCTGACGCCACCCTTGAACAGGAAATACTCGTAGGCACCGGCCGAGACCGGTGCGAACAACGAGAACGCGCCTGGCGCGGTGGTTGCGCCGTTCAGCGCCTGCACCACCAGGATACCGTCGACCAGCGTGGCCGCTCCTCCGCCACCGGTGTTGATGATGCCCAGGCCGGTGCTGCCGGTGGCGCTGCCGCCATCAAAGACCAGGCGGTCGCTGGCTGAGTCGTCTGCACCCAGCACGGTCTGCAGGTACACGCCACCGCCGTCGCCGCGGTAGTTGCCACGGATGGTGAAGGCATCGCCGGCGCCGCTGTTGTTGGTCAGATCAATGCGTCCGGCGTTGACCATGTTCACCAGCGCAGCTGCCGCGAAGGGACGGATCGCATGGTTGCCGCCACCGCCGAACAGCGTGCTGGTCTCGTCCACGTTCAAGCTGCCGGTGCCGGTGGCACTGTCGCCCAGCACCAGGTCGCCATCGAAGGTGAGCTCGGTGCTGCTGGCCAGGCTGATCGCTTCCCAGTTCTGGAAGCGTCCGACGCCAGCGGTCTTGACGTTGTTGAAGCTGAGGCGATCGCTGCCGGTGCCACCATCGAACAGCGGTACAGCGCCCAGGTTGGCCTGGTTGAGATTGCCCAGGGTCGCGACGTCATCGTCGGGGCCCATGTCGATGGCGCCGTAGACAATGCCGCCGCCATTCCAGTTGAAGGTGTCGTTGCCGGTGCTCAGCAGCACCTGGCCACGCACCGTGCCACCGGTGATGGTGACGCTGTCGGCGCCGCCACTGACGCTGATGTTGCCGCCGATGTAGGCGTCGTTGGAGATGATGATGGTGTCGGTGTCGAAGCCGGTGACCACGTTGCCGTCGACGGTGCCGCCGGACATGTCCCACAGGTTCTTGTCCAGTTTCATGTTGACGCGGCCGATGCGGCCGCCGGTCATCCACGCCTGGTCGCCATCTTCGAACGCGCCGACGATGCGGCCACCGCTCATGCGGAAGGTGTCGATGTTGTCGCCCTGCTGCAGGGCGCCGATGGTGCCGCCGGTCATGACGAAATCATCGCGGCCACTGCCCTGCGTCACCAGCCCGGTGATGGTGCCGGCGTTGACGGTCAGCTGGTCATCGCCATTGCCCTGGTCGAGGCTGTCGATGGTGCCGCCGCTGAGCAGCAGCACGTCGTTGCCATCGCCCTGCTGCACGCCGCCGCTGATGCTGCCGGCCAGCATCTGCAGACGATCGTTGCCGGCACCGAACTGCACGCCGCTGCTGCCACTGATGGTGCCGCGGTTGACCAGTTCGCTGTCGCCGGCACCGCTGAACTGCAGTGCGATACCGCTGCCGGAACTGATGCYGCCGGTGTTGTCGACGCGGCTACCGCCGCCAAGCTGTACCGCGGTACCGCTCGCCGAGCTGATGGCACCGAGATTGGTGAGCACGTGCCCGCCAGCGCCGAGCAGGGAGACGGCGCTGCCCGCGCCGGCCTGCTGCAGCTGCGCGCCATTGCCAACATTCACGGTGATGCCCGTCGCGCCACTGGCGCTGATGGCTGCTGTCTCGGGATTGGGGGCGGTGCTGCTGCAGGTGACGGTCTGCCCGGCCACGGGAGCCGTTGCATCGCACCCTGCCCAGGCGGCAGGGGCGGACAGGGCGAGCAGCGAGGGCATCGCCAGGATCTGCAGCAGGGAAACGGTCAAGCGGTGCTGGCGGAACCCGCGCGGGACGACATGGGACATACAGCACTCCTGGGTCGGGGGATCAGGAACTGCGGATGCTCTGTACGACACTGCTGATGCAGTCTGCCCTGCCATGAATGGTTTCGATAGGTGAACTTATCGGCAGTCGGTCACGCTTTCGTTGTGAAACCGGGAAGCAGTCACGCAGCCCGCATGTCGATGAACCGATTCATTTCCCATCGCCCGGATGGAACATCCACGCATGGCGTGGATCTACAGCAGACATGCCACGTGTGGATGGGCCATGGATCCGCGCCACGCGTGGATGAACCGTGGCGCCACACCACACACGGATGGGCCATGCCCAGTAGATCCACGCCATGCGTGGATGGGCCGTTTTCCACGATCTTCGTCCGCGCTCAGATCTTCAGATAAATGCGACGTCGGTCCAACCACCACGCCACGCCCCACCACAGCGCGACGAACGCCAGCGCCTGCAGCATCGAGGCCAGCTCCAGCGCCTGTGGCATTGCTGCGGCCAACTGTTGCCAGACCCAACTCCAGGCGCCGGTGGCCAACAGGATCACCGACATCACCGAGGCACCCAGATAGGCGGTGATGGCATTGACGCCGAAGCGCCGGCCCAGTGCCGGCCATCCCTTGCGGTCGATCAGCAGGTGGCCCAGCCACAATGCCAGCGCGGCCAGGCCACCGGTCCACAGCACGTAGCTGGGCGTCCACAGCTGCTTGTTGAGCGGCAGTACGGTTGCCAGCAGCAGGCCAAGCACGGCGGTGACCGCACCCAGCGCGGCCAATGCACCGGCGCGGCCACTGCGCAGCAGGCCACCTGCCAGCAGGCCCAGCACGGTGCTGGCCAATGCGCCCAGACTGCTCAGCAATCCTTCCGGGTCATGGCCCAGACCGGTATCGGCCTGCCATTGGTAGATCCATGGCGCGAACAAGGTGGTATCCAGGCGACTGGCCGGGTTGGTCCACGGCGCCAGGTCACCCACGCCCAGCAGCAGCGCGGCGTAACCCACCAGCAGCGCCACCAGCGCGGCCGCCTGCACGCGCGGGCGCGCATACACCGCCAGCACGCCCACCACGGCCGCGCACAGCGCAATGCGCTGCAGCACGCCCCAGATGCGGAAATGGTGCGTGTGCAATGCCCACCACACCAGCAGGTGCAGCAGCACACCGGCAACGGCGATGCGCAGCGCGCGTTCCAGCACGCCACGTGCAAGCGCAGGCCGTGCGGCCGCATCCAGCGCGCGCGGTGCCACGCTGAAGGCCATCGACACGCCAACAAGGAACAGGAAGAACGGGAACACCAGATCGGTCGGCGTACAGCCGTGCCAGTCGGAATGGCGCAGCGGTGCGAACACCGCGCTCCAGTCGCCTGGG
The DNA here is from genome assembly GCF_056665995.1 of Stenotrophomonas sp. 05L44_2. Taxonomy (NCBI): domain Bacteria; kingdom Pseudomonadati; phylum Pseudomonadota; class Gammaproteobacteria; order Lysobacterales; family Lysobacteraceae; genus Stenotrophomonas; species Stenotrophomonas sp. 05L44_2. The sequence goes on along the minus strand of NZ_JBFTNR010000007.1, from coordinate 86 downwards.
TTGTTGACCAGCAGCATCGCCGCCACGGTCATGCCGCGCAGGGCGTCGATCGAGCCCAACCGGCGTGGCGGCGCGCTGCTCATCGT
>NZ_JBFTNR010000006.1:0-15571 GCF_056665995.1 Stenotrophomonas sp. 05L44_2 | reverse complement strand
CATCCAGGTTGACCAGCACCAGGCCGTTGCCATCGCGTTCGATCTGCAGCGATTCGAGATCAAAGCCCGTCGTCAGGCGACGGCCCCGGTTGTGTGAGTCGATCACCAGCGCGGCATCATTCTGCGCATTGACGTACCGGCCACATCGCAGCGGCGCGGGCGCGGGCGTGGAAGCGGAGGCTGCGGCCGGCGCCGGCGGGGTGGCCAGCAGCAGCGCAGTGACGACCAGAAACATTCGGAGCAGGGCAGGCATGCGACATCCTTGTCGAAGGCGGAACGCGGGAGGGGAGTCAGCGGAAGCGGCAGCGGATGTCCGGTCGCAGCAGGCGCCAACCCAGCCAGCCCTGCAGCCCCGCAAACAGCACCGAGGTGCCGACCAGTGTCAAGGTGAACAGCACACGCTGCACCTGCAGCTCATGCTGCGCCGTGGGGTCGCTGGCAAGCAGCGCGATCAACACCAGCAGCAGGCGATCCATCCACCAGGCGATCACGAAGTTGGCCAGCGCGCTCAGGCCCAGCATCCACATATAGGCCCACAGACCCCAGCGTCGCTCGCGCCACAGGCCCCAGCTGGCCAGGGTCGAGAACAGGCAGAGCAGGGCAACCAGCAGCGAGGTGGCCGCCGGGTGTTTCAGCATCCACCACAGGCTGCCGTCGAGCTGCTGTTCCCATGCCAGTGTCACCAGCGTGGTCCAGAACCCGGTACGGGCCAGTACCGCGGCCATCAGCGCCTGCGCGAGGAAATAGAGGGTGACCAGCAGGCTCAGCCAGAACGAGCCCTGCGCCACTGCGCCGACCCAGTTGCTGGGTGGCGGTGGGGCAGGTGCTGGAATCGAGGGAATCGAAGCTGACATCCGTTGTCCGGGTGAGCGATGCCCGCCGGGTCAGCGGGCCGTCGCCAGGGCAGCGACCGCCGGCAGGATATGGTGTTCACTCAAGGGTGCCAAGGGCTGGCCATGCGGCGGCTGCAGCGGCACCCAGGCCAGTTCGGCGATCTCCGCACGCGCGCACGGCTCACCTTCGATCCACACCCGCCAGGCCTGCGCCTGCACGCGATGGCCTGGCTCGTTCACTGCCCAGTCYTCGAAACTCCCGAGTGCGATGGCCGAAGCGGTGTGCAGCCGTACGCCCAGTTCCTCGTCCAGTTCGCGTGCCAGTGCCTGCAGGGGTGCTTCGCCCGGGTCGGGCTTGCCGCCTGGCTGGATGAAGCGGTTGGCACCGTGCTTGCGCACCACCAGTGCCCGGCCACGGTCATCGAGGATGACCGCGGCCACGATGTGGATCGTGGCCGCGGCAACACTCACTTCAGGTTCTGCTCGAACAGCTTGAGGATGCGCTTGTACTGGTCCAGCCAGGAATCGGCACGCACGTAGCCATGGCGCTCCAGCGGGTACGGCGCGATCGACCAGTTGTCCTTGTGCAGCTCGATCAGGCGCTGGGTCAGGTTCACCGAATCCTGGAAGAACACGTTGTCGTCCATCATGCCGTGSGCGATCAGCAGGTTGTCCTGCAGGTTCTGTGCGTACTCGATCGGCGAGGACACGCGGTACGCCTCCGGATCGATGTCCGGGGTGTTGAGGATGTTGCTGGTGTAGCCGTGGTTGTACTGGTGCCAGTCGACCACCGGACGCAGCGCGGCGCCGGCCTTGAACGTGCCCGGCGAGCGGAACAGGGCCATGAAGGTCATGAAGCCGCCGTAGGAGCCGCCGTAGATGCCGGCGTGGTCACGGTCACCCTGCTGGGTGTCGACCAGCCAGTCCAGGCCGTCCTTGTAGTCTTCCAGCTCCGGGTGGCCCATGTTGCGGTAGATCGCCGTGCGCCAGTCGCGGCCATAGCCTTCGCTGCCGCGGTAGTCCATGTCCAGCACGATGTAGCCCTTCTGCACCAGCAGGTTGTGGAACATCTGCTCGCGGAAGTAGGCCGGGTAGCGCTGGTGCACGTTCTGCAGGTAGCCGGCACCGTGCACGAACATCACGACCGGGTACTTCTTGCCGGGTTCCTTGTTTTCCGGCTCGTAGTACTTGGCCCAGACCACGCCGGCGCCATGCTTGGACGGCACCGCCACCAGCTTCGGCTGGATCCACTGGCGCGCCTTGTACTCGGCGGTACGGGTATCGGTCAGCACGCGCGCCTGGCCAGCGCCGGTACTCGGCACCACCGCCAGCTGCGCCGGCAGGTAGGCGCCGGAATAGCGCACCAGCAGCTGCTGGCCGTCCGGCGACAGCGAGAAATCTTCCACGCCATTGAGGCTGGTCAGCTCGCGCACCTGGCGGGCAGCGGTATCGACCGCGCAGACTTCGTAGTCATGCGGGGCCTGCTGGTTGCACAGGAAGTAGAAGCCCTTGCCGTCGGCCGACAGCACCGGCGCCGAGGTTTCCCACTTGCCGCTGGTCAGCGCCTGCGGCTTGCCGCCACCGGCCTGGGTGTACAGGTGCGAGAAGCCGGATTCCTCGGACAGCAGCCACAGCGTGCGGCCATCGGCCATCCAGCCGAAATCGTTGAAGCCCCAGTTGATCCAGGCGTTGTCGGTCAGCCGGTGGCGGTTCTGCACGCGGCCGTCGGCGGCAGCAACGCTGACGATCCAGCGGTCCTTGTTGTCGTTGGCGCGCAGCATCACCGCGGCCTGCTGGCCGTCAGCGCTCCAGCGGATGCCACCGCCCATGAAGTCGCTCATCACCTGCACGGTGCGGTCGCCCTTCAGTGCGTCCTTGCCGGCCTTGCGGCGCAGCTCGGCCAGCGGATCGGTGCCGATGCCCGGCAGGCTGGACAGCGACAGCTTCTCGGCCTTGCCGCTGCGTACATCCACGAACCACAGGGTGTGCGGCTCGAAGCCGTTGCGGCCGACGCGCTGGCGGGTGTCCTCGGTTTCCTCATAGCCCGACTCGGTCACGTACAGCGGCATCTTGCCGCCGCGGCCGTCATCGAAGTCCTTCGGCTTGGTGGTCACGATCAGGTGGCCCAGGTCCGGCGACAGCACGCTGTCGACGATCTCCACGTCGGCACCCAGGAACACCGGACCCGGTGCGCGGGTCGGGTCGGCCTGGCGCCAGCGCTGGTCCTGGTCCTTCAGCGCCTCGCGCTGTTCGCGGTCGCGGCGCAGGGTTTCCAGCGTGCGCAGCTGCTGGTCGCGCAGCACGTCGGCCTTCGGCGGCGTGCTGGGATCCTTTTCGGCTTTCAGGCTGGCCACCTGCTGCACGCCGCTGGCGGCGGTCCAGTGGAACCAGTTCTGGCCGACGCGCCAGATCACGCCATTGTCGGCGGCGAAGTTCACGCCGCTGGCGCGCTCGTTGCTGCGGGTCAGCTGGGTCAGTGCGCCGCTGCGCAGGTCGCGCACGAACACGTCGCCGTTGCGCACGAACGCGCTGCGCGTGCGGCTGCGGTCGTACACCGGATCGGCCACGTCCAGGCTGCCGCGCTGGTCATCGGCCACCTGCGCGGCCACGCCACCGGCGATCGGCTGGCGGAAGGTGTCGCGCACCGGGCTGCCGTTGCGCTTCAGCTGGTACTCCACCTGCTGGCTGTTCCACGACCACCAGGCCTTCTCCACCGGCGGACCGATCCAGTCCGGGTCGGCCATGGCCTGTTCGATGGTGATCGGTGTCGGCGCAGCCTGCGCGGCCGGAGCGGCCAGCACGGCAGACAGCAGGAGGGACAGGGGCAGCACTCGGGACATGGGCGGACAGCACCAGAAGAGGAAACCGGGCAAGCGTAGCAGCCGTCCCGGCCCCGGGCAGGGGCCACAGGTCATGGCAGCGGAATCGGCAAAGCGGTGCAACCGCTTGCCTTGGTCGCGCATCCAATCTCCTGAACCCGCATCATCTACCGGACAGGAGCACGACATGCAGGAACTCATCCCGATCACCCTCTTCATCTGCATCGCCTATGCGATCCATGCCATCGCCGATGCGCGTGCGCGCAGCAAGCTGGTGGCACCGCACGTGCCGGAGGAAGTCATCCGCTCGCTGGCGGTGCTGGAGGAGGAACGCCGCCGCCAGGGCGCCCTGCGCTGGGGCATCAGCCTGGTCTGCCTGGCGCTGGCCATGGCGCTGCTGGAGGCCATCGGTGCCCGCGACCTGACGTTCGGCGCAGCTGCCGCGCTGGTCGGCAGCGCAGGGCTGGGCCAGCTGCTGGCTTGGCACTTCACCCGCCCCGCCACGCGCAAGGGCTGAGCCGGCGCATGCTGCGGGCACAGGGGGAGTCCCACGCATGAGCCTGCTGGGGGAAGCGCTGGCTGCACTGCGGGGGCGGCGGCGCAATGTCCCCGTGGAGGAGCCCTCTGCGTGGTCGGACGACCGCGCCCTGGTGGGTGCGATCATCGACGGCTCGCAAGCGGCCTTCGCGCAGTTGGTGGAAACACATCAGCGCACCTGCGCGCATGTGATCGGGCGCATGGTCGGCGACCGCGACCAGGTGGCCGACCTGCTGCAGGAAACCTTCCTGGCCGTGTTCCGCCAGCTGCACCGGTTCCGTTTTGAATCTTCGTTGCGGACCTGGATTTCGCGCGTGGCCTACACCACCGCACTGCAGCACCTGCGGCGGCGGCGGCTGGAAGCGCAGTGGATGGTGGCGGTGGAGGTACCTGAAGAGCTGGGTATCGGCGATGAAGGGCCGGGCCCGGCCGAACTCAGCGAGGCGCTGCAGGCCGGCCGCCAACTGGGCGCGGCGCTGGAGCGGTTGAGTGCGCCGCAGCGCCTGATCGTCGGCCTGCACTACCTGGAGGATTTCGATCTGGCCGAGATCGAGCAGGTGACCGGGCTGGCCCGGGGTACCATCAAGAGCCACCTGCACCGTGCGCGCCAGGTCCTGAAACAGGAGCTGGTGAAGCACGCCACCGCCGGAGAACTGTTGTGAGCCGACCAACCGATTCCCGCGAACCCGACGAGCGTGCGCTCTCGCAGGCCTTGCATGAACAGGTAAGGCAGGACGAGGTGCCGGATGTGAGCGAAGCGCTGCAGAAGCGGATTGCGTCCGAGTCGCGCGACAGCAGCGTGGGCTATGCGGTGGTGCAGATCGTGTTGCTGGGCGCGTTGCTGGCGATGGGCGTCTGGTATTTCTGGCGGTGAACGCCCCGCCGGGCATGGCCCGGCGCTACCGCGTGAATCAGCACCCCGCCGGGCATGGCCCGGCGCTACCGCGTGAATCAGCACCTCGCCGGGCATGGCCCGGAGCCACCAATGATGAAATGACGTGTAGCGCCGGGCCATGCCCGGCGGCGTCCACGCACCCTGCGACAAAGTGAAGCAGCGCGTCACCCGGTCGCATCCCGGCTTAACGATATCCCCCTAAAGTGGTCTGGTATCCCACCGGCACCTGGCAGGAGGCGTCCCTTGGACGCGTTGTTGTTGTCGCGGATCCAGTTCGGATTCGTCATCAGTTTCCACGTACTGTTCCCGGCCTTCACCATCGGTACGGCCAGCTGGCTGGCCTTCATCGAATGGCGCTGGCTGCGCACGAAATTGCCCGTCTGGCGCGAGCTGTATTTCTTCTGGCAGAAGATCTTCGCAGTGTCCTTCGGCATGGGCGTGGTCAGCGGCATCGTCATGGCCTTCCAGTTCGGCACCAACTGGCCGCGGCTGAGCGAAGTGGCCGGTACGGTCATCGGACCGCTGCTGACCTACGAAGTGCTGACCGCGTTCTTCCTCGAAGCCAGCTTCCTCGGCGTGATGATGTTCGGCTGGGGCCGGGTGTCGCCGCGCCTGCATTTCCTGTCCACCTGCATGGTGGCGCTGGGCACGCTGTTCTCTACCTTCTGGATCCTCTCGTCCAACAGCTGGCTGCATACGCCGGCCGGCTACGAGATGGTCAACGGCATCGTGCATCCCGTCGACTGGTGGCAGGTGGTGTTCAATCCGTCCTTCCCGTACCGGCTGGCGCACATGGCGCTGGGTTCGTTCATCACCACCTGTTTCGTGATCGGTGGTGTGGGCGCGTGGTATCTGCGCAGGGGAACGCACGTGGAAGCGGGGCGGCGGATGTTGATCGCGGCGGTGGCGTTCGCGGCGCTGACCGTGCCGGTGCAGATCTTCGTCGGCGACATGCATGGCCTGAACACGCTCAAGCACCAGCCGATGAAGATCGCGGCGATGGAAGCGCACTGGCATGAGACCAAGGAGGGCGAGGGCGTGCCGCTGGTGGTGTTCGCGCTGCCCAACGAGAAGGAGGAGCGCAACGATTTCGAGGTGGCCATTCCCAAGCTCGGCAGCGTGATCCTCACCCACACCCTGGACGGTACGTTCGATCCGCTGACGTCGGTGCCGGCCAGCGAACGGCCGCCGGTGACGCCGGTGTTCTTCGCCTTCCGCATCATGGTCGGGCTGGGCACGCTGATGCTGGTGCTGGCCTGGGTCTCGGCCTTCCAGCTGTGGCGGAAGAAGCTGCTGGCCTCGCCGTGGCTGCTGCGTGGCTGGAACTGGATGCTGCCCAGCGGCTTCATCGCGCTGCTGTCGGGCTGGTTCGTCACCGAGATGGGGCGGCAGCCGTGGGTGGTCTATGGCGTGCTGCGTACCGCCGATGCCGTTGGCCCGCAGAGTGCATGGATGACCGCGCTGTCGCTGGGTGTCTATGTGATCGGCTATGCCTTCGTGTTCGGCTGGGGCATCTGGTACCTGGTGAAGATCCTGCGCCACGGCCCGCAGCCGTACGACGAAGGCCCGTCGCTGGACCATGGCAGCCACACCCCGGCGCGGCCGCTGTCGGCCGCCGACGAACCGCTGGAGGAGCGCTGACATGGACCTGATGACCTGGCTGCCGGTGGCATGGTTCGCGGTGATCGGCTTTGGCGTGCTGATGTACGTGGTGCTGGACGGCTTCGTGCTCGGCATCGGCATCCTCGCCCCGTTCGCCGAGGACGAGGAACAGCTGGACCTGATGATGAACACCGCCGCGCCGATCTGGGACGGCAACGAGACCTGGCTGGTGCTCGGCGGCGCTGGCCTGATGGCCGCCTTCCCGAAGGYCTATGCCGTACTGCTGTCGGCGCTGTACCTGCCGGTGCTGCTGCTGGTGGTGGCGCTGGTGTTCCGTGGCGTGGCCTTCGAGTTCCGTTTCAAGGCGCACCGTTCACGGCGGCTGTGGAGCGTGGCGTTCGGCCTCGGTTCGCTGCTGGCCACCTTTGCCCAGGGCGTGATCCTCGGCACGCTGGTGCAGGGCCTGCCGCTGGTCGATGGCGTGTACCAGGGCGGCGCGTTCGGCTGGTTCAGCCCGTTTGCGATGCTGACCGGTGCCGCGCTGGTAGCCGGCTACGCACTGCTGGGCAGCACCTGGCTGATCCTGAAGACCGAAGGCCGCGTGCAGGCGCTGGCCCGACAGATGACCCGCCCGCTGGTGGTGGCGGTGATCGCGGCAATGGGCCTGGTCAGCAGCTGGCTGCCGTTCCTGCAGTCGCGGCTGATGGACCGCTGGTTCAGCGACGGCAACTTCTGGTGGCTGTCGCCGGTGCCGCTGCTGACCTTGGCGGTGGCCATCGCGCTGTGGCGCAGCGCCACCCATCCGCGTCGCGACCTGCCGCCGTTCCTGCTCAGCCTGGCCTTGTTCGTGCTCGGCTTCGCTGGCCTGGTGCTGGGCATGTGGCCGTACCTGCTGCCGCCGTCGATGACGCTGTGGCAGGCCGCCGCGCCGGCCTCGTCGCTGGGCTTCACCCTGGTGGGGCTGGTGGTGCTGCTGCCGGTGATCCTGGGCTATACGGCATGGTCCTACCGGGTGTTCCGCGGCAAGGTACGCGCCGACGCCGGCTATCACTGAACCGGTTCGCTGGATCGGTCCATGCGGGGGGCGGTCGCTGACCGCTCCCCGTTGTGCTTTGTGAAACATGTCATCCCTGTGTCGGACGTGCTAGCGTGCGCTCCTTTCCGGCAGCCAGGGGGGCAGCCGGCGACGTCCTGGACGGATGCATGGCTGCAGGAATGGGGGGCAGCCGCGTGTCGCCGTAATGGCTCGAGACTCTCGTTCGCCCATCGAAACATCACCGGTAATGATCGAATTTTCCGTTGTCGACTGGGCCGCCTGGGCGCCTGGCCTGACCGAGCGTAGCCAATGGATGGGCTGGGCCGGAGCACCGTTCCTGCCGCAGGGCGAGGACACGCCGGCGCTGGCCGAGATTCCGGCCATGCAGCGCCGCCGGATCGAGCGCCTGGGCCGCATGGCGATCCAGGCCGCGTGCTGGTGCGAGGACGGGCAGGGCGCTGACAGCCAGGTACCGCTGGTGTTCGCCAGCCGCCATGGCGATGTCGCCCGATCGATGGACCTGCTGGGCTCGCTGGTGGCCGATCAGCCGCTGTCGCCCACCGGCTTCGGCCTGTCGGTGCACAACGCGATCGCCGCGCTGTACTCGATCGCCCGCGGTCACCGGGGCAACTACCTGGCGTTGTCCGCTGGCCAGTCGACGGTGGAAGCGGCGTGCCTGGAGGCCGTCGGCCTGCTTGGTGATGGTGCCAGTGAAGTGCGGATCGTGGTCTATGAGTCGCCGTTGCCCGACGTTTACGCCGAATTCGCCGACGAACCCGACCCGTTCTTCGCCTGGTGCTGGCGCCTGGCACCCGCCGGTAATGCCGGCGGCAGCGATCTTTCGCTGTCCTGGCAGGTCGCCGGCGACGCCGGGCCGACCGCGCCGGGCGTGCTGCCGCATGCGCTGGACCTGCACCGCTTCCTGCTGGCCGGGGATCCGCAGCTGCAGCACGTGACCCAAGGCCAACGCTGGTCCTGGCGCCGCCGTGGCTGAGGCGCTGCGCCGCCTTGATCATGCCTGGCGGGTGTTCGGCACCGGCCTCAGCTTCGCCGCGTTTGGCGTCGGCGGTCTGTTGCTGGGCGTGCTGGTGATGCCGGTGCTGCTGCTGATGCGCGACCCGGTGGCGCGTCGCCGCCGGGCCCGCCGGCTGGTCCAGCGCGCCTTCGCCAGCCATGTGTGGCTGATGTGCCGGCTGGGGGTGATGACCCTGCAGGTCGACGGGCGCGAACGCCTGCAGCGCGACGGCCTGCTGGTGCTGGCCAACCACCCGACCCTGATCGACGTGGTCTGCCTGATCGCCCTGCTGCCCAACGCCGACTGCGTTGTGAAGCGGGCGGTGGCCTGCAACCCGTTCATGCGCGGCCCGGTGCGTGCCGCCGGTTACATCTCCAATGACGACGGCGCTGGGCTGGTCGATGACTGCGCGGCGGCCGTGCACGCCGGCGGCACCCTGGTGATCTTCCCGGAAGGCACCCGCAGCGTGCCGGGGCAGCCGTTGCGGCTGCAGCGTGGCGCGGCCAACATCGCCGTGCGCGGGCGCCTGGACATCACCCCGGTGCGCATCACCTGCACCCCGCCGACGTTGACCAAGGGCCAGAAGTGGTATCGTGTACCCTCACGTCGTTTTCACGTTCAGCTGCAGATCGGCGAAGATATCCCGATCGCGCCGTTCCTGGCCGAAGATGACTCGCCAAGGGGGGATGCCCTGGCGGCCCGTCGCGTCACCGACCACCTCACTCGTTATTTCGACCTGTCTGGAGATCCGACCCGTGCAAGCACTTGAGCACGAGATCAAGGAATTGATCATTTCCTCGCTTTCACTGGAGGACATCACCCCGGAGGACATCGATCCGACCGCGCCTCTGTTCGTGGAAGGCCTCGGCCTGGACTCGRTMGATGCMCTGGAACTGGGCCTGGCGCTGCAGAAGAAGTACGGTGTCAGCCTCTCGGCCGACTCGGAAGAAACCCGTCGCCATTTCTCCAGCGTGCGCGCGCTCGGCGAGTTCGTCGCCGCCCGCCAGTCGTAAGGCGCCAGGAACTGCCATGACCAAGAATGAACTGTTCGAGCGCATCGTCCGCATCCTGACCGACAGCTTCGAGATCGAGCCGGCGCGGATCAGCCCGGAATCGCGCCTGTACGACGACCTGGACATCGACAGCATCGATGCCGTGGACCTGATCGTGCAGCTCAAGCCGCTGCTCGGCCGCAACCTGCAGCCTGAAGCGTTCAAGGCCGTGCGCACCGTGCAGGACATCGTTGATGTCGTGCATGGCCTGCTGCCCGGTCAGGCCGCTGCCTGACAGCAGCACGGACGCCGCGACCATGGCACGGGCACGCATGGTCGTGGTGGCAGCGATTTCGCTTGCCTATCCGGTGCTGGTCTACCTGGCGATGGGCCGCTTCGAGCCACGCTGGCTGTCGCTGCTGCTGTTCGCGCTGGCCCTGCTGCGCGCGCTGAGCACCCGCCAGCCCTTGTGGTGGGCCGCCGCCGCCGGCGCGGGCCTGCTGGCCGGGCTGGCCACCGTGCTCAACCAGGCCCTGCCGCTGAAGCTGTACCCGGCGCTGGTGAACGTGGTGATGTTGACGGTGTTCGCCACCAGCCTGCGCTTCGGTCCGCCGCTGGTGGAGCGCCTGGCGCGCCTGCAGGAGCCGGACCTGCCACCGTTCGCGGTGGTCTATACCCGCCGCGTCACCCAGGTGTGGTGCGGCTTTTTCGTTCTCAATGGTGGTCTCGCCCTGCTCACCGCGCTGTATGCGTCGGACCGGGTCTGGATGCTCTACAACGGATTGTTGGCGTACGTGATGATGGGATTGTTGTTCGGGGGCGAATGGCTGGTACGGCGTCGGGTCAAGGCAGCGCACGCGCATGGCTGACTGGATTGCCCTGGACCGGCTGCTGATCGCGGCGCAGCCCGGTCGTGACATCGGTATCTGCGATGGCACTGCCCTCGACCATGTCGCCTTCCGCCTGCGCGTACTGGCCTGGCATGACGCTTTCAGCGCTGCCGAAGGTCGTGACTGGGCGCTCTACTTCGATGACACCGTGGCCTTCGCTGCGGCGTTGTTCGGTGCCTGGCATGCCGGCAAGCGGGTGTTCCTGGCCGCCGACAACCTGCCCGCGACATTGCAGGCGCTGCAGCTGCAGGTGAGTGGCTTCGCAGGTGACCTGTCGGCGGATTACCAGCCGTTGCAGGCCACCAACAGCGCCGCCGCCGACGTGGTGCTGCTGCCGTTGGACGAGCGCGCCTGCGAACTGTGCGTGTTCACCTCCGGCAGCACCGGCCAACCCAGCGCGATCAGCAAGCGGCTGGACCAGCTGGCGCGCGAAGTCGATGCGCTGCAGGCCGCCTTCGGCGCCCAGCTCGACGGGGCCCAGGTGCATGGCACCGTGTCCCACCAGCATATCTACGGCCTGCTGTTCCGCGTGCTGTGGCCGCTGGCTGCCGGCCGTGCGATCCAGCCCCGGCGCTTCTTCCACGAAGACCTGGTGGGCGCGCTGGCCGGTACCGACACGGTGCTGGTGGCGACTCCGGCCCATCTCAAGCGCCTGCCCGAGCAGCTCGACTGGGCCAGCCTGCACGGCCGCCTGCGTGCGGTGTTCTCCTCCGGCGGCCCGCTGCCCGAGGACGCCGCGCGCCAGGTCCGCCAGTGGTTGGGCGTGGCGCCCACCGAGGTTTACGGCAGCAGTGAAACCGGTGGCATCGCCTGGCGCCGCTGGGACACCGATGCACCGCCGTGGCAGCCGTTGCCGGGCGTGCAGTGGCGGATCGAGGAGGACTGCCTGGCGGTGGCCTCGCCGCACCTGGAGACGTTGGACTGGTGGCGCACCCAGGATCGCGTGGAAGCATTGGCCGATGGCCGTTTCCGCCTGCTGGGCCGTGCCGACCGCATCGTCAAGATCGAAGAACGCCGCGTTTCGCTGGATGCACTGGAGCGCGCACTGCGCGAGGATCCAGAAGTCGAGGACGTGCGCGTGCTGGTGCTGCAGGGCCAGCGCGAGCAGCTTGCGGCCGTGGTGGTGCCGGCCGATCCGGCGTTGGCACGTGCCGGTGACGGCGCACGGCGTGCGCTGGGACAGCGGCTCGGTGCGCGGTTGGCGCAGGGCCACGATGCGGTCACCCGGCCGCGGCGCTGGCGCCTGGTCGCATCGCTGCCGATCAATGCCCAGGGCAAGGTCACCCAGGCCGCACTGGTGGCGTTGTTCCAGCCGATGATGCCGGTGCCGGTCTGGGACTGTCGCGACGAGGCGGCGGCCACCCTGCGGATGACGCTGGACCCCGCGCTGCGCGCGTTCCAGGGCCACTTCCCGCAGGCGGCGATCCTGCCCGGCGTCGCCCAGCTGGACTGGGCAGTTCGCTTCGGCCGCCAGGCCTTCGTGTTGCCGGTTGGTTTCCAGCGCATGGATGCAGTGAAGTTCCAGCGCGTGGCCCGCCCCGGCGACGAGCTGACCCTGCACCTGGACTGGGACACCGGGCGCGGCGTGCTGACGTTCCGCTACACCTCGGTGCATGGCGTGCACGCCAGCGGCAGGGTGGTGTTCGCCGATGCGCATTGAGCCGGCCACCGCTGGCGGCGCGTTCGCGCCGCTGGTGGTCATTCCCGTGTACGACCACGAACGCGCCATCGGCGCGGTCGTCGATGGCGTGCAGGCTGCGGGCCTGCCCTGCCTGCTGGTCGACGATGGCTCGCAGCCGTCCTGCGCRCTGGTGCTGCGGGAACTGGCACAGCGAGCGGGTGTCGACCTGCTGCGGCTGGACGTGAACCAGGGCAAGGGCGGTGCGATGCTGGCTGGTTTCGCCGAAGCGCAGCGTCGCGGGTATACCCATGTGCTGCAGATCGATGCCGACGGCCAGCACGACACCGGCGACCTGCCGCGCTTCATCGACGCCGCCCGCGCGCGGCCGGACGCCGTGATCTGCGGTATTCCCGCCTACGATGCCAGTGTGCCGAAGGCGCGCCTGTATGGTCGCTACGCCACCCACATCTGGGTGTGGATCAACACGCTGTCGCTGCACCTGCGCGACACCATGTGTGGATTCCGGGTGTATCCGCTGCCGCCGGTGCTGCGCCTGGTCGGCGAGGAAACCATCGGCCGGCGCATGGATTTCGACACCGAAGTGATGGTGCGCCTGTACTGGCGACAGGTACCGGTCGACCACCTGGCTACGCGGGTGACCTATCCCGCCGACGGCGTTTCGCATTTCGATGTGTGGCGCGACAACGTGCGCATCAGCCGCATGCATACCCGGCTGTTCTTCGGCATGCTCTGGCGCGCGCCGCGCCTGCTGTGGCGCCGCCTGYAGGGGCAGGGCTGAGATGAGCCACGCGCACGACGCCCCGCACTGGGCCGACATCGGCGAGTCCACGTCGGTGGCCGGCGTGCTGTTCCTGTGCTGGGTGCACCGCTGGTTCGGGCGCTGGCCGTTCCACCTCTGCGTGTGGCCGGTCGTGGCCTGCCACTGGCTGGGCAACCGCGTTGGTCGCCAGGCCTCGATGCAGTACCTGCAGCGGCTGCAGGCCCATGCCGGTGCGCTGGGCCATGCGCCCACCCGGCGCGACAGCCTGCGCCACTTCTTCAGCTTCGCCGACACGATGCTGGACAAGATTCTCGGCCTCGGCGGCCGCTATCCGCCCGAGCGCATCCGCCTGCAGCGTGACCTGGTGCTGGGCAGGATTGCGCGCCGCGAAGGCGGCCTGATCCTGACCGCACACATCGGCTGCCTGGAACTGTGCCAGGTGCTGGCCGAGCAGGTGCCGGGCTTCCGCATCACCGTGCTGGTGCATACCGCGCACGCGCAGCGCTTCAACCGGCTGCTGCAACGGCTGGACCCGCTGGCCGCGGTGGAGCTGGTGCAGGTTACCGAGATGGGCCCGGCCACGGCGATGATGCTGGCCGACAAGGTCGCCTCGGGTGGCTTCGTCGCCATCGTTGGCGACCGCGTGCCGGTGCAGGGCGGGCGCAGCGTGACGGCTGATTTCCTCGGCCACCGCGCGCCGTTCCCGATCGGCGCCTACGTGCTGGCGGCCGCGCTCGGCTGCCCGGTCTACACGATGTCGTGCCTGCACCAGGGCGACGGCTATCGAGTGGCATTCGAACAGTTCGCCGACCGCGTGGTGCTGCCGCGCGGTTCACGCGATGCCGCACTGGCCGAACAGGCGCAGCGCTTCGCGCGCTGGCTGGAACTCCAGGTCATCCAGTCCCCGCTGGACTGGTTCAATTTCTTCCCCTTCTGGGATCAGGCTCCTCATGACGATTGACGCCGTACCCGTGTGCCGTTTCGGCGATGCACCGCTGACCATCGAAGACGTGGTCGCCCTGGCCCAGCGCAAGTGCGAGGCCGCGCTGAGCGATGTGCCTGCGTTCCGCGCACATATCCAGCGTGGTGCCGACTTCCTCGACCGCCTGCTGCGCGAGGATGGCGTCATCTATGGCGTGACCACCGGCTACGGTGATTCGTGCACGGTGAACATTCCGCCGGCACTGGTCGCCGAGCTGCCGCACCACCTGTACACCTACCATGGCTGCGGCCTGGGCCGTTACCTGGACCCGGCCGAGACCCGCGCCGTGCTGGCCGCGCGCCTGGCCTCGCTGGTGCGCGGCATGTCCGGCGTCAGCGTGCCGTTGCTGGAAGGCCTGGCCACGCTGCTGCAGCACGACGTGCTGCCGTTGATTCCGGCCGAAGGCTCGGTGGGCGCCAGTGGCGACCTGACCCCGCTGTCGTACGTGGCGGCCGTGCTGTGCGGCGAACGCGAGGTGCTGCACGACGGCCGCGTACAGCCGGCTGCCGACGTGCTGGCGAAGATCGGCATGACGCCGCTGAAGCTGCGGCCGAAGGAAGGCCTGGCGATCATGAACGGCACGGCGGTGATGACCGGCCTGGCCTGCCTGGCCTGGCAGCGCGCCGATTACCTGGCACGCATGGCCACGCGCCTGACCGCGTTCAACGTGCTGTCCAGCGATGGCAACGCGCACCATTTCGATGAAACCCTGTTCGCCGCCAAGCCGCACCCGGGGCAGTCGCGCATTGCCGCACGCCTGCGCAGCGACCTGCACAGCGAGCGCCCGCCGCGCAACGAGCAGCGCCTGCAGGACCGCTACTCGCTGCGCTGCGCGCCGCACGTGATCGGCGTGCTGGAAGACACCCTGCCGTTCCTGCGACAGCTGATCGAAACCGAACTGAACAGCGCCAACGACAACCCGCTGATCGACGCCGACGGCGAGCGCATCCTGCACGGTGGCCACTTCTACGGCGGGCACATCGCGCTGGCGATGGACACGCTGAAGAATACGGTTGCCAACATCGCCGACCTGCTCGACCGGCAGCTGGCGCTGGTGGTCGACGCCCGCTACAACCACGGCCTGCCGGCCAACCTGTCGGCGGCCACCGGCCCGCGCGCGGCGATCAACCATGGCCTGAAGGCGCTGCAGATCAGCGTTTCGGCGTGGACGGCCGAGGCCCTGAAGCAGACCATGCCGGCCTCGGTGTTCTCGCGGTCCACCGAATGCCACAACCAGGACAAGGTCAGCATGGGCACCATCGCCGCGCGCGACTGCCTGCGCGTGATCGAGCTGACTGAGCAGGTGGTGGCGGCCATGCTGATCGCTGCCCGCCAGGGCCTGGCGCTGCGCGAACGGGTTGGCATGAACGCGCAGCTGCATGGCAGTCTGGCCGACATGTACGCCGACCTGGGGCAGCGCATCGCCCTGGTCGAAGAAGACCGCGCGCTGGATCGCGAACTGCGGGAACTGCTGGTGGAGATCCGCGCGCAACGCTGGGAGCTGTATGTCGGTGAATGAAGGCAACGAACTGGTCGGTGAGGTCGAGCTGGCCCCCGCTTTCCATGAC
>NZ_JBFTNR010000005.1:0-20374 GCF_056665995.1 Stenotrophomonas sp. 05L44_2 | reverse complement strand
AATGCCGCCGCCGCAGTGGGCGCGGCCGACGGTGTTGCCGACGGTGCGGGCAGCGGCACGTTCACTGATTGCGGAGCGGCCGCCAGCGACAGCGGCAGGGCCAGCAGCAGGCCGGCGAAGAGGAGCTTATTCATCGGCAGCAGAGGTTTCCAGCGCTGCGCCGACCGGTTCCGGACGGGTCGGCTTGGGTTGTGACTCGTCCACCGGCAACGGGCCACCGGCGGCACTCCAGGCATGCATGTCGGCCTCGGCCAGCAGCGGGTAATCGCGGTCGGCCAGCATCGCGGCATCTTCGCTGGCCTGCGCATCGCTGCCCGCAGCGGGGCGGACATCGCTGGCTGGCAGCGCCTCGACGGTGACCGGCCCGGCCTCACCCACCACGCCTTCGGGCAGGGGGCCATCGGCAGTCAGCGCACGGCCCTGCCAATGGCGCCAGCCCAACGCAGCCAGCAGCAGCACCGCCACGGTGATCAACAGGATCACCGGGCCACGCCAGCGCGGCTTGGCATTGGGGCGGCGACGCTTGCCGCTTGCAGATGCGCGTTCGTCGCGCGGCGGTGCACGCCAGCTGGACGCAGGCGCCTGGTTGTTGGCCGCTGGCGCGGACGGTTGCTGCAGCTGCTGCAGGCGCTTGGCCGGCAGGTCGCGGACACGCAGCTGCACCTGTTCGGCCAGAGCGCGCCATGCAGCGGCGTCGGGCTGGCCATCGGCATCGCGTGGGCAGGCCGTGGCCAACAGGCGCTGATAGCCTTCGTCGTCGACATCCAGAACGCGGGTGGCGATGCCTTCGTCCAGGCTGCCCCCCACCCGCAGCAGCAAGGCCAGCCGCGGCAAGGGGGCCATCTCGCCCAGCGCGGCCAATGAAGGTGGCCACTGACCGGTGGCCGGCTCGCGCAGCGCCTGGCGCTGGCCCAGCAGGGTCCAGAAGCGGCTGGGCCACTGCGCCATCGGCAGGTCGCTGGCGACCGCGGCGAAGGCGCGCATCACCGCCACCAGCGTCTGTTCGGCACGGGCGGGGTCACCGCACTGCAGTTCGGCCACGACCAAGGCACGGCGTTCGACGCCACGCAGAAATGCCGACAGCGCGCCGGCCGCGGTCGAGGAAACAGGGGCGGGCACAGCCGTCATCGGTCACTCCAAAGGTCTGCCGGCATGATAGCGGCAGCCCATCACTGCCCGGCAGGACTTGCGATTGCAGACGCTTTCTGCTGCAGGTTGTGCACAGCACCACGCGGGAACCGGGCGATTCCTGCGTGAATGGCTGAATTCACCCTGTTTCAGCAATGTTTCACACTTAAGTTATTGATTTCAATTGCATTTAAAGTGTGGCTATTTTTTGACCAACCGAAGCGTGAGGCCGTCACCATCGGCCTCATACGGCGCCATGAGCCGCTAACGCACAGACTTATCCACAGAAGATGTGGATAAGACTGAATCTCCAATAGACACCGATATTTAGGTGACATTTATGATTCGCCGGAGGGCATGCCAGTCGCATCTGCCACTGCCATGCGCCCTCGCATGGGCCGTTACACTGACCCGATGCTCGCCCCTGAATCCGGCCCTGTCCCGACCCTGCAGGTCGCCCTGCCCGTGCCCCTGCCGCGCCTGTTCGACTACCTGCCACCGCAGGGCGAAGGCCCGACGGTAGCGGTCGGCTGCCGGCTGAAGGTGCCGTTCGGCAACCGCGAACTGATCGGCGTGGTGGCCGGCCACGGGCAAACCGAGGACAGCCAGGGCCTGCGCCAGGCACTGGCCTGGTGTGACACGACACCACTGCTGCAGGGCGAGTTGTGGCAGAGCCTGCAGTGGCTGGCCCGCTATACCCACGCCCCCTTGGGCGAAGTACTGAGCACCGCCCTGCCCGGCCCGCTGCGGCATGGCGAACCGCTGCCCGACACCCATCACTGGGGCTGGCAGCTGACAGCCGAAGGCCATGCCCAGCGCGAGAAGCTGCGCGCCGGCAGCCGACCGCGGCAATTGGCCGAGCTGCTGGCCGAAGCCGTGGTGGACGAAGATGTCCTGTCCGCACGCATGCAGGACTGGCGGGTGGCCGCACGCAGCCTGGGCAAGCGCGACCTGGCCGAGCGCATCGCCCTGAGCGTGGCGCCGCAGCACGCCCAGCCCCTGCCCGGCCCCACCCTCAATGCGGAGCAGGCCGAAGCGGTGGCCGCGATCACCGCCGCCGAAAGCTTCCAGGCATTCCTGCTGGACGGGGTGACCGGCAGCGGCAAGACCGAGGTCTACCTGCAGGCCATCATCCATTGCCTGGCGCAGGGCAGRCAGGCCCTGGTGCTGGTGCCCGAGATCGGCCTGACCCCGCAGACCCTGGCGCGCTTCCGCGGCCGTCTCGGCATCGCCGTGCACGCGTTGCACTCGGGGCTGACCGACAACGAACGCGCGCGGGTCTGGGCTGCGGCCTCGCGCGGCGAAGCACGGGTGATCGTGGGCACGCGTTCGGCGGTGTTCATTCCGCTGCCGCAGCCCGGCCTGCTGATCGTGGACGAAGAGCACGACGGCAGCTACAAGCAGCAGGACGGCATCCGCTACCATGCACGTGATTTCGCTCTGGTGCGGGCCAAGGCGCAGGGCATTCCGGTGCTGCTGGGCAGCGCCACGCCGTCATTGGAAACCCTGCACAACGCCTATGCCGGCCGCTATGCGCACCTGCGCCTGAAACAGCGCGCCGGTGATGCCCGACCGCCGCGCGTGCGCATCCTCGACGTCCGCAAGCGTCCGCTGCGCGATGGCCTTTCCGCCGACGTACTGGCCGGCATCGGCGAACACCTGCAGCGTGGCCAGCAGGTGCTGGTGTTCAAGAACCGCCGCGGCTATGCGCCGGTGCTGCTGTGCCACGACTGCGGCTGGACCGCACCCTGCAACCGCTGCGATGCACCGATGACCGTGCATGGCGGTGGCCGTCGCCTGCAATGCCATCACTGCGGTGCGCGGCAGCCGGCACCACTGGCCTGCCCCGCCTGCGGCAGCCTGGCCCTGCAGCCACAGGGCATCGGCACCGAGCGGCTGGAAGAACACCTGGTCAGTGCCTTCGCCRATTTCCCGGTGGTGCGCATCGACCGTGGCACCACCGCCCGCCGCGATGCGCTGGAGCAGCAGCTGGCCAAGCTCGGCAACGCGCCCGGCATCCTGGTCGGCACGCAGATCCTGGCCAAGGGCCACGACCTGCCCAAGCTGACGCTGGTGGTGGTGGTGGGCATCGACGAAGGCCTGTTCTCGGCCGATTTCCGCGCCAGCGAAAAACTGGCGCAGCAGCTGATCCAGGTAGCCGGCCGCGCCGGTCGCGCGCGCGATCCGGGTGAAGTGTGGCTGCAGACCCATCATCCGGGCCATCCGCTGCTGGAGACACTGGTCAACGGTGGCTACCACCCGTTCGCCCAGGCCGAACTCAACCAGCGCCAGGCGGCAGGTTTTCCACCATTCGCGCACCTGGCATTGATGCGTGCCGAAGCACAGCAGGTCGAGCATGCCAACGCGTTCCTGCTCGCTGCGCGGAAACTGCTGGGTGAACAGGACATGGTAGAGGCCTACGGGCCGATGCCGGCGCCGATGCCACGCCGTGCCGGTTATCAGCGAACGCAGCTGCTGCTGTCGGCGGCACAGCGGCCGCCGCTGCATGGGGTACTGGCACAGCTGGTGCCGCAGTTGTACGCGCTGCCGGAGGCACGCAAGGTGCGCTGGTCGCTGGATGTGGATCCGACGGATCTGTACTGAGGGCAATACGCTGGGGTCAGAGCCCACCCGCTGGGTGGGATCCGACCCCGATGGCTTGAGGTCGGATCCCTTTCCGCAGAAAAGGGCTCTGACCCCGAACGTCGCGCCTTCGCTTACGTCATCGGTGACATCACGCCGCGCTGGTACGCCGGACGTTCGCGCAGGCGTGCATACCACTCGGCCTGGTGCGGCAGGTCCGGGCGCTGGATCGGCAGTTCGAACCAGGCGTAGATCAACGAGCCCAACGCGATGTCACCCATGGCGAACGTGTCGCCCGACAGCCACGGCTGCTTGGCCAGGGTTGCGTTGGGCAGCGCCAGGAAATCACCCGCGCGCACGATCGCTGCATTGATGCGCGCCTCATCGCGGTCGGCCGGTGCGGTGCGCATGATGCCCCAGATCAGTTCGGAGTACAGCGGCGCCATCCGCGAGGTGCTCCAGTCCATCCACTTTTCGGCCTGGGCGCGCTCCATCGGATCTTCGGCATACAGCGTGCCCAGCGAATAGCGCGCACTGAGGTAGCGCACGATGGTGTTCGACTCCCACAGCGGCAGGCCGTGGTCTTCGATCACCGGCACCAGGCCGTTCGGGTTCATCGCCACGTACTCCGGCGACTGCGTGCCACCGTGGCTGCCACCCACTTCGATGGACTCGTACGGCAGGCCGATTTCCTCGGCGCACCACAGCACCTTGCGGACGTTGCTGGAGAACTACACGCTTCTGGCAGCAGGACTGGTGATGCTGGTGCTCGGGTACCGGCGCTCGAACCGCAACATGCTGCTGTGCGCCGGCGTGCTGCTGCTGGCCTTCAATGGCGTTGAAGACTTCGCCAACGGATTTGCGGAAGGCCATGCCGGCTCCAGCGCACGTACGCTGTAGCCACACCATGTCTTCTGCAGTGCTGCGCGACCGGCACACGCTGGGCAACGCCCGGCGCTACCGGTTCTTCTTCGGCAGCGCGCGTACGTAGGAGGACTTACCGTCCTTCTTGAGTTCGAACAAACCGATCGCCGCCAGCAGGTCACTGAGTTTGCCGTAACCGTAGTTGCGCGGATCGAACGAGGCCTGGTTGCCGATCTGGCTGCCGACCGGACCCAGGTGCGACCAGCCATCCTCGCCTTCTGCCGAGGACACCGCACGGCGCAGCATCTTCACAAGGCGCGTATCGCTGCGCATTTCCGCCCCGCTCTTGCGTGGGCGCGCATCATCGCTGGTGGCCTGCTCGCTGGGCGCCTGTCCGTTCGATGATTGTTCGTTCGCTGCCTGCTCCACATCCTGCACGCTGGCGTGGGTCTGGCCCAACGCTTCGAGGTAGGTGAACTTCGAGCACGCGTTGACGAAGGGTTCCGGCGTTTTCTTTTCGCCGAAGCCATACACCTTTACGCCATCGGTCAGCAGGCGCATCACCATCGGAGTGAAGTCGGCATCGCTGGACACGATCGCGAAGCCATCGAGGTTGCGCGCGTACAGCAGATCCATCGCGTCGATCACCATCGCCATGTCCGACGCGTTCTTGCCCTTGCTGTAGGCGAACTGCTGGATCGGGCGGATCGCGTACTCGTGCAGCACCGCCTCCCAGCCCTTCAGTCGTGGGCTCTTCCAGTTGCCGTAGGCACGGCGGACGTTGGCCACACCGTAGCGCGCGACCTCGGCCAGGACTTCGTCGATCTTCGAGGCCGGTGCATTGTCGGCGTCGATCAACAGGGCGATGCGCTTTTCCGGTTCGCTCATGGACTCCTCACGGGCAGTTGCCTGAACCCGAGTATCGCCGATCCCGATGCACGCTGACGTGACAAGGAGCGACCGTGCGAAGATGCCAGGCACTTCCCCCATGCCCCCCTGGAGTGAGTCGATGAGTCGTGATCGCGTCCCCCACCTGGTCGTTGTCGGCGGCGGTTTCGCCGGCCTGTGGGCCACCCGTGCGCTGGCCCGCGAACGCATACGCATCACCCTGGTCGACCGTCGCAACCACCACCTGTTCCAGCCGCTGCTTTACCAAGTGGCCACCGCTGGGCTGTCCGCTCCGGATATCGCCGCACCGCTGCGCCACATCCTCGGCCACCAGCGCAACGTGGAGGTGCGGCTGGGCGAAGTGGTGGCCATCGACAAGCAGGCCCGCCAGGTACGCATGGCCGATGGCAGCACGCTGGACTACGACAGCCTGCTGCTGGCCACCGGCGCCACCCACGCCTACTTCGGCCACGACGAATGGGCGGACGATGCGCCCGGCCTGAAGACCCTGGACGATGCCATCGCCCTGCGCCGCAAACTGCTGCTGGCGTTCGAACGCGCCGAAGCCGAGCCGGACCCGGAAAAGAAGGCGGCATGGCTGAGCTTTGCCGTGGTGGGGGGTGGCCCGACCGGGGTCGAGCTGGCCGGCACCCTCGCGGAAATCGCCAGGCATACGCTGCGCAATGAATTCCGCCACATCGATCCGGCCAGCGCCAAGGTGCGGCTGGTCGAGGCCGGTCCGCGCGTGTTGTCCACCTTCCCCGAAGTGCTTTCGCTGAAGGCACGCCGACAGCTGGAAAAGCTGGGCGTGGAAGTGATGACCGGCACGCCGGTGAGCCACATCGATGGACAGGGCTTCAAGCTGGGCGACCACTTCGTGCCCGCGCGCACCGTGGTCTGGGCCGCCGGCGTGGCCGCCTCACCGCTGGCGCGCACGCTGGACGTGCCGCTGGACCGCGCCGGTCGCGTGCAGGTGCAGCCCGACCTAACCCTGTCTGGTCACCCGGAACTGTTCGTGGCCGGCGACCTCGCTGCGCTGAACCAGGCCAACGGCAAGCCGGTACCGGGCGTTGCGCCTGCCGCCAAGCAGATGGGCAAGTACGTGGCGGACGTGATTCGCGCGCGCCTGCATGGCAAGGCAGCACCCGGACCGTTCAAGTACGCCGACTTCGGCAACCTGGCCACCATCGGCCGCATGGCCGCGATCGTGCACCTGGGCAAGCTCCAGCTGTCCGGCGTGCTGGCCTGGTGGTTCTGGCTGGCCGCGCACGTGTTCTTCCTGATCGGGTTCCGCAACCGCGTCGTGGTGCTGTTGAACTGGGCGGTGGCGTACTGGAGCTACCAGCGCAGCGCGCGGATCATCTTCGGCGATGACCGCGAAGACCGGCGACCGAAGCGGTAGATCCACGCCATGCGTGACCTCTCGACCGACACAGTAGATCCACGCCATGCGTGGATGAATTTCTGTGCAGGTTGCATGGAGCACAGCCACGCATGGCGTGGCTCTACTGCTTCATCGGGCCTGGATCATGTCCGGTAGAAATCTTCGCGGTAGGTAGCGCGGCGAGCGCCCTCGACCGACACAGTAGATCCACGCCATGCGTGGATGAAGTTCTGCGCAGGCTGCATGGAGCGCAGCCACGCATGGCGTGGCTCTACTGCTTCATCGGGCCTGGATCATGTCCGGCAGAAATCTTCGCGGTAGGTAGTGCCGCGGGCACATCCTCGACCGGCACAGTAGATCCACGCCATGCGTGGATGAATTTCTGTGCAGGCCGCAGGGAGCGTAGCCACGCATGCCGTGGATTCACCGTTTCATCGGGCCGCCGGGCACACGCCGTTTCGACCATGCCCGGCAGAAATCTTCCTTCCTCGCGGTATCGGCAATCTGTGCGGCACTCCAATGCCGGGTGATCCAGATCGCCAACGCGGTGCTGCTCAGGTGCCAGCGCAGCATGTCGTGCTGCGGCTGCCGCCACAGGTGGCGGCGGGCAATCCAGTAGGCCTCCCGCTCGACATCCGGCACCTTCTTCTTCATCGCATCCTTGTCGAAAAACTGCGCGGTGAAGCTCCAGGGGTTGATCGGTTGGTGCCCCATGCGCGGCTCACTGCTGCATGCCGCCACACCACTGGGCGCGCGGTCGGCGGGCTGCGGCCAGCCCTCCACCCAAGCGAGCCCAAGCAGGTACAACAGCCCCGGTAGCAGGTCAACGAAGGCCAGCAACAGCAGTAGCGCGATCCATGCACGGCCCGCAGCACGCATGCGTCACTCCGCCTTCGGCTTCGGGTACCACAGCGCGTTGACGATGACCCAGCGCTGCTCGAAGCGGCCCATGTGGAAGTAGTCGACGAACCACGGGGTTTCCAGCCGCACCGATGCGGCGTTGCCGGTCACGTCCAGCACCGTGCAGCGGCGATCCCATTGATCTTTCGGGGTCTTCAACGCGCCCTGCTTCGTCAGCGCAACCAGCTCTTCCTTCGACATCCGGCGCAGGCCCAGGCGCTCGTCCGGTGTATCACCGAGCACCGCGCGCTTGGCCAGGTCCGGATGCAGGGAACGGGCGACGCGCTGYGGGTCGGCTTCCAGTTGACCGTCGACGTAGTCGTGGCAGGTGGCATCGATGGCTGCGATCGTGGCGGCGTCGGCGGCAGGGCTTGCTGCTGCGGAAAGTGCGAACAACAGGGCAACGGTGGACATCCGGGTCTCCAGCGCTGAGGGCTGGGCGATCATGGCATGGCCGGATGCGCCCCATCCACGCATGGCGTGGATCTACTGCAACAGCCACGCCAGTTTGCGTTCGCGCGGCTGCCGCTTGAGCTCCCATTCGGCACGCGAGGCCGCTGCCCGGTCCGGGTACTCACGCACCGCCAGGACCCGCAGTGGCGGCCGCGACCGGGTGTAGCGGGCCCCCTTGCCGGCCTGGTGAGCAGCAAAGCGGGCCTGCACGTCGGTGCTGATGCCGGCGTAATAGCTGCCGTCGCGGCATTCGAGCAGGTACAGGAACCACGGGCGGGAGGGCGAAACCATGGCCGGATTATGCCGTGCTGCACTGCAGCGGATATACTGGCGACCGAATGCAGGAGAGAGGCGCCGCGCTGGCGCCCGCCGAAGGCGCAGGCTCCCATGATCGCTCAGGCCGGTGGGCTGGAATCCCACCAACCATGCATTCGACTCGCCGAGCTGGAGAGAGGTCACCGGGCACGCCCGGGACGATCCGCCGAAGGGGCACGCGGCTCACGCCGCTGAACTCTCAGGCAAAAGGACAGCGGGAGCGGCACCGGTCATCGTCATCCCGTCATTGCGCAGGCAGTGGCGGTATGTGCGCATGGCCGGCCCCACCGCGCCCGGAGCCTGTCCCATGCTGCTGTCCATCATCTACCTTATCGCCATTTCCGCCGAAGCCATGACCGGTGCCCTGTCTGCCGGCCGCCGCCGCATGGACCTGTTCGGCGTGGTCATGATCGCCTGTGTCACCGCCCTCGGTGGCGGCTCGCTGCGCGACATCCTGCTCGGCCACTATCCGCTGGGCTGGGTGAAACACCCGGAGTACCTCGGTTTCACTGTGTGCGCCGCACTGATCGCCACCTGGGTGGCGCGCTGGATGCACCACTTCCGCCGCACCTTCCTGGTGCTCGATGGCCTGGGCCTGATCGCCTTCACCCTGATCGGCTGCTCGATCGCGCGCGAGGCCGGCCATGCACTCCCGATCGTGCTGATCGCCGGCATGCTCACCGGCGCCTTCGGCGGCGTGCTGCGCGACATCCTCTGCAACGAGGTGCCGTTGATCTTCCAGAAGGAGCTGTACGCCATCATCTCGCTGCTGACCGGTGCGGTGTATCTGCTGTTGCTGCACTGGGGCGTGGCCGATGCCACGGCGATCCTGTGCTGCCTGRGCGGTGGTTTCGCCATGCGTCTGCTGGCGATCCATTACCGCTGGGAAATGCCCAAGTTCGTGTACCACGACGAAGTACATTGAGCGCTGGCCGGCACTACCGGCGGGGTGGCATGACCAAGGTCACGCGGCGACCGCCCGCGTAAACCGCTACCATTGGCGCCCCGTCGCACGCGCGACGGCATCCAGCCACGCCGCGCCTGCGGCCCCGCCAGACAATCCCCCTCCCCCGCTGCCCGTGGCCCTTCGTGGTGCCGACGGGCCCGCATGACCCTGCGTGCACGCAGGGCGCAGGATGCCCCATGTCTGTCGCCGAAAACTCCCGCTCACGTCGTGCCCGCCTGCTGCTGGTCGTTGCCGGTCTTGCCTTTGTCGCTGGCCTGGCGTGGTGGCTGTGGCCGCGGGCCGAGGCGGGCAGTGGCGAAGCCGGCAGCGGCAAGACGGTGCCTGTACGCATCGCCCTTGCCAGCGCCGAGCCGCTGGTGCTGCGGATGAAGGCGGTCGGTACGGTCACTCCGCTGCACAGCGTGGTGGTGCGCAGCCGCGTGGACGGCGAACTGATGCGCCTGCATTTCCAGGAAGGTCAGCAGGTCAACGCCGGCGACCTGCTGGCACAGATCGATCCCCGCCCCTACCAAGTGAAGCTTGCGCACGCACAGGGTACGCAGCAGCAGAACCTGGCCGAGCTGGAGAATGCCGAGCGCCAGCTGCAGCGCTACCGCGAACTGCAGCGACAGAACTACGTGTCGGCACAGGAACTGAGCGACCAGCAGAGCAAGGTGCGGCAGCTGCAGGGGCGCCGCCTCAGCGACCAGGCATCGGTGGACGAAGCACGCCTGCAGTTGCAGTACACGCGCATCATCGCCCCGGTCAGCGGCCGTGTCGGCCTGCGCCGGCTGGACGTAGGCAACCTGGTGCACGCCAGCGATACCGAAGGCCTGGTCACGCTGGCGCAGACGGCGCCGATCAGCGTGCTGTTCACCGTGCCCGAGCCGGAGCTTCCCGCCCTGCTCGATGCCGTGCAGGCGCAGCCGGCGCTGGCGGTGGAAAGCTGGGACCGCGAAGAACGACGGCAGCTCGCCAGCGGCACCCTGTCCAGCGTCGACAACCGCATCGATACCGCCACCGGCACGCTGAAGCTGCGCGCGCAGTTCGACAACGCCGACCAGGCGCTGTTCCCCAACCAGTTCGTCAATGTGCGCCTGCAGCTGGGTGAGCATCCCGCGCTGCTGATTCCCGATGCCGCCGTGCAGTTCGGCAGCCAGGGCAACTACGTGCACATCGTCGACAAGGACAACAAGGCACAACGTCGCTCGGTGGTGCTCGGTCCGGCCGACGCCGGACGCGTGGCGGTGCGTTCCGGCCTGGTGGCTGGTGACAAGGTGGTGATCGAAGGCATCGACGGGCTGGAAGACGGCACCGCGGTGGAGATCATCACCGAGGAGGCATCGACCAGGGCCGGCGCATGAACCTCTCGCGCGCCTTCATCCTGCGCCCGGTCGCCACCACCCTGCTGATGGTGGCGCTGCTGCTGTCCGGGGTACTGGCCTATCGCCTGCTGCCGGTGGCGGCGCTGCCGCAGGTCGACTATCCGATCATCCAGATCACCACGCTGTACCCCGGTGCCAGCCCCGAGCTGACCACGCGCACCATCACCGCGCCGCTGGAGCGCCAGCTCGGGCAGATCCCCGGCCTGAAGCAGCTGTCGTCCACCAGTTCCGGGGGGGCATCGGTGATCACTCTGCAGTTCGGCCTGGAGGTGTCGCTGGGCGTGGCCGAACAGGACGTGCAGGCGGCGATCAACGCCGCCGGCAGCTTCCTGCCCGGCGACCTGCCGGTGCCGCCGGTGTATCGCAAGGTCAATCCGGCCGACACGCCGATCCTGACCCTGGCGGTGACCTCGCAGGGCCTGTCACTGCCCCAGGTGCATGACCTGGTCGATACCCGCATCGCCCAGCGCTTGGCGCAGTTGCCGGGTGTGGGCCTGGTCAGCCTGGCCGGTGGCCAGCGCCCCGCCGTGCGCATCCAGGTCAATCCGGCCGCGCTGGCCGCCAACAACCTGGGCATGGACCACATCCGCACTGCGATTGCCGCAGCCAACGTCAACCTGCCCAAGGGCAGCTTCGATGGCCCGATCCGCGCGGTGATGCTCGATGCCAACGACCAGATGCGCAGCGTTGCCGAATACCGCGCACTGGTGCTGGCCTGGCGTGAGGGCGCACCGCTGCGGCTGGGCGATGTGGCCACCATCACCGACGGCGCCGAGAACCGCCAGCTGGCGGCATGGAGCGGCACCACCCCGGCGGTGCTGGTGAACATCCAGCGCCAACCCGGTGCGAACGTCATCGCCGTGGTCGGACAGGTGCGTGCGTTGCTGCCGCAGCTGCAGGCCACGCTGCCGGCCGGCGTGCAGATGACCGTGCTCAGCGACCGCACCGAATCGATCCGCGCGTCCGTGCGCGGCGTACAGAAGGAACTGGTGCTGGCCATCGCGCTGGTGGTGCTGGTCACCTGGGTATTCCTGCGCAACCTGCCGGCTACGCTGATTCCCAGCGTGGCGGTGCCGCTGTCGCTGATCGGTACGTTCGCGGTGATGCTGCTGGCCGGCTATTCGCTCAACAACCTCACGCTGATGGCGTTGACCATCGCCACCGGCTTCGTGGTGGACGATGCGATCGTGATGCTGGAGAACATCGCCCGCCACTTGGAAGACGGCGAAAGCCCGCGCGAGGCAGCGCTGAAAGGTGCCAGCGAGATTGGCTTCACCCTGGTGTCGCTGACGGTCTCGTTGATCGCCGTGCTGATCCCGCTGCTGTTCATGGCCGACCTGGTGGGCGCGCTGTTCCATGAGTTCGCAGTGACGCTGGCGGTGGCCATCGGCATTTCGCTGCTGGTGTCGCTGACCTTGACGCCGATGCTGTGTGCGCGCTTCCTGAAACCACATGCCAAAGGGTCAGYGCCCCACGGGAATCTGACCCCGCCCGGGTCGGATCCGGTCAGGGCTCCGACCCCGAAGCGCGACGTGTTCGATCGCATCATTGCCCTCTACGACCGACAGCTGCGCTGGGTACTGCAGCGCCAGCCACTGATGCTGCTGGCGACCGTGGCCACGCTTGCGCTGACGGTGGCGCTGTATTTCGCCGTG
The DNA here is from genome assembly GCF_056665995.1 of Stenotrophomonas sp. 05L44_2. Classification (NCBI taxonomy): domain Bacteria; kingdom Pseudomonadati; phylum Pseudomonadota; class Gammaproteobacteria; order Lysobacterales; family Lysobacteraceae; genus Stenotrophomonas; species Stenotrophomonas sp. 05L44_2. The sequence goes on along the minus strand of NZ_JBFTNR010000005.1, from coordinate 7,873 downwards.
CCGAAGGGCTTCTTCCCGGTGCAGGATGCCGGCCTGGTGCAGGGCATCAGCGAAGCCCCGCAGGCGATCTCGTTCCAGGCCATGCGCGAGCGCCAGCTTGCCTTGGCCACGGCCATTGAACAGGACCCGGCCGTGGCCAGCCTGTCTTCCTACATCGGCGTGGACGGCAACAATGCCGCCCTCAACACCGGCCGCCTGCTGATCGAACTGAAGCCACATGGCGAGCGCGAGGGCGCCGATGTGGTGATGGCGCGGCTGCAGCAACGCGTGGCGAGGATTCCCGGCATCACCCTGTACCTGCAACCGGTGCAGGAGCTGGGCATCGAAGACCGCATCAGCCGCAACCAGTACCAGTTCACCCTGACCACGCCGGACCTGCAGACGCTGGAAACCTGGACCCCAAAGCTGTTGCACGCGCTTCGCCAATCGTCGGCGCTGCGTGATGTGGCCAGTGACCTGCAGATGCAGGGCCGGCAGGCCAGGGTGAGCATCGACCGCGATGCCGCCGCACGCCTTGGCGTGAGTGTGGAAGCGGTGGCCGACGCACTGTACGACGCCTATGGGCAACGGCAGATCTCGACCATATTCACCCAAGCCAGCCAGTACCGGGTGGTGCTTGAGGCCGATCCGGCGCGGCAACCGGGGCCGGAGGCGATCAGCGGCCTGCGCGTGCGCAGCAGCAACGGCCAGACCGTGCCGCTGGGCGCGGTGGCGCGCGTCGAGCAGGGGCCAACGGCGCTGCTGCGCAACCATGTCGGTCAGTTCCCGGCGGCCACGCTGTCGTTCAACCTTGCGCCCGGCGCATCGCTGGGCGAAGCGGTGGATGCCGTGCATGCCGCGCAGGCACAGGTGGCATTGCCGCAGAGCATCGAGCTGCGCCTGCAGGGCGCGGCGGCGGCCTTCAGCAGTTCGCTGTCGAGCACGCTGTGGCTGATCCTGGCGGCGGTGGTGGTGATGTACATCGTGCTGGGCGTGCTCTACGAGAGCTTCATCCACCCCATCACCATTCTCTCCACCCCGCCCTCGGCGACCGTGGGCGCCCTGGCCGCGTTGTGGGTGAGCGGACGCAGCCTGGACCTGATCGCAGTGATCGGCATCGTGCTGCTGATCGGCCTGGTGAAGAAGAACGCGATCATGATGATCGACTTCGCGCTGGACGCGCAGCGCACGCGCGGCATGAGCCCGCGTGAGGCGATCCACCAGGCGGCGCTGCTGCGCTTCCGGCCGATCCTGATGACCACCCTGGCCGCGCTGTTCGGCGCGGTACCGCTGATGCTGGCCAGTGGCTCGGGCGCAGAGCTGCGGCAGCCGCTGGGCTGGGTGATGGTGGGTGGCCTGATGGTCAGCCAGGTGTTGACGCTGTTCACCACGCCGGTGATCTACCTGGCCTTCGACCGTCTGCAGCGTCGCCGCGCGACAGCACCGGCAACCGCTGGCGAGGCCGGCGCATGACCCCTGTAGCACGCCTGGCACAGGCCTGCGTGCAGCGTCCGGTGGCGACCATCCTCTTGGCGGTGGCGCTGGTACTGGCCGGCCTGCTGGCGCTGCGCCTGCTGCCGGTGGCACCGCTGCCCCAGGTCGACTATCCCGCCATTGAAGTCAGTGCCAGCCTGCCCGGCGCCTCGCCCGAATCGATGGCGGCCACCGTCGCCACGCCGCTGGAGCGTGCGCTGGGCAGCCTGCCCGGCATCTCGCGCATCGATTCGGCCAGCACCCAGGGGAAGACCGAGATCGAACTGAAGTTCGTGCTCGGCCGCGACATCGACGAGGCCGCGCGCGAAGTGCAGGCCGCGATCAACCTCGCCCGCGGCCAGCTGCCCAGCGGCATGCCGGGCATGCCGCAGTACCGCAAGGTCAATCCGTCGCAGGCGCCGATCCTGGCGCTGGCGCTGACCTCCGATACGCTCTCGCCGGGACAGCTGTACGACCTGGGTTCGACCGTGCTGGCGCAGAAGCTGTCGCAGGTGCCGGGCGTGGGCGAAGTGCAGGTGGGCGGCAGCGCGCTGCCGGCGGTTCGCGTGTCGCTGGACCCCAATGCTCTCAATCACGCAGGCCTGGCACTGGAAGACGTGGCACAGGCAATCAGCCGCGCCAATGCAGTGCGCCCACTGGGTGCGGTCGCAGGCGCGCAGCAGCACTGGCAACTGGAAGCGCCGCTGCAACTGCGCCAGGCAACGCAGTATCGCCAGCTGGCGCTGAAGGCCAGCGATGACCGCCTGCTGCGGCTGGGCGATGTCGCTGCCGTCGTCGATGGCGTGGAGGATCGCTATGCCAGTGGCTTCCACAACGAACGCCCCGCCGTGCTGCTGATCGTCAGCCGCCAGCCCGGCGCCAACATCATCGCCACCGTCGATGCCATCCAGGCGCAGTTGCCGCAGCTGCACGCCCTGCTGCCCAGCACGGTGGACATGCGCCTGGTGATGGACCGCTCGCCGGTGATCCGCGCCACCCTGCACGAAGCAGAAGTGACCCTGCTGCTGGCGATCGCGCTGGTGGTACTGGTGGTGCTCGGCTTCCTCGGCCACTGGCGCGCAGCACTGGTACCCAGCGTGGCGATTCCGGTGGTGCTGTTCGGCACGCTGGCGTTGATCGCGCTGATGGGCTTCTCGCTCAATACGCTCTCGCTGATGGCCCTGATCGTGGCGGCGGTACTGGTGGTGGAYGACGCCATCGTGGTGCTGGAGAACATCGCGCGCCATCGCGAGCTGGGCGCCGACCGCTGGCAGGCGGCGGTGCGCGGTGCGTCCGAAGTAGGCGCCACCCTGCTGTCGATGAACCTGGCGCTGGCGGTGGTGTTCGTCTCGATCCTGTTCCTGGACGATTTCGTCGAGCGCCTGTTCCGCGAATTCTCGCTGACCCTGGTAGCGGCGATGACGGTATCGGTACTGGTGGCACTCAGCCTGGTGCCGATGCTGTGCGCGCGCCTGTTCGTCGATGACACACAACAACCCTCGCGCTGGCAACGCGGCAGCAATGCGCTGTTCGAGCGCGTGCGTGGCACCTATCTGCGCACCCTGCAGGCAAGCCTGCGTCACCTGCGCTGGCCCTTGCTGGCCTTCGTGGCAGTGATCGCACTCAACGCCTGGCTGTTCCAGCAGGTACCCAAGGGCATCGTTCCGCAGCAGGACACCGCACAGCTGCGCGGCTTCGCGCGTGGCGATGACGGCCTGTCCTTCCAGGCGATGCAGCCGAAGATCGATGCCTACCGCAGACTGCTGCTGTCCGACCCGGCCATCGAGGACATCATCGGGTATATCGGTGGCAGCAACGGGGTCAACAACGCCTTCATCATGATCAAGATGAAGCCGCTGGCCGAGCGCGGTGTCTCCAGCCAGCAGGTGATCGATCGCCTGCGCGCGCGCCTGCCCAAGCTGCCCGGCGGCAATCTGTACCTGTGGGTGGACCAGGACATCCGCTTGGAAGGCGCCGGCAGCAGCGGCAAATACGAATTCCAGCTGCTGTCAGCGGACACCGCACCCTTGCGCCAATGGGCACCGAAGGTCGCTGCTGCGCTGCGTGGCCTGCCGGAACTGGTGGACGTGGAAGCGCAGGGCGAGGCCGGCATGCGCCAGGTGATGCTGGACATCGACCGCGAGGCAGCGGCGCGCCACGGCGTGGACCTGCGCATTGTGGCCAACATGCTCAACAACGCCTTCAGCCAGCGCCAGGTCGCCACGTTGTACGACAGCCTCAACCAGTACCGGGTGGTGATGGAGCTGGACCCGAAGCACACCCAGGACCCGGGCACGCTGGCACGGCTGCAGGTGATCGATGGCAGCGGCCAGCGCATTCCCCTGTCGAGCATCGCCAGCTGGCGCTATGGCATGGCGCCGGACCGCGTGTATCACAGCGAGCAGTTCGCCTCGATCTGGATCGAGTTCGCACTGGCGCCGGGCGTGGGCCTGGAACAGGCCACCCTGGCCATTGATGCGGCGATGGCCAAACTGATGCTGCCGCGCTCGGTGCAGGCCAGGCTTTCCGGCGAGGCCGATGGCCTGGAGCAGCTGCGTTCGCGCCAGTTGTGGCTGGTACTGGGTGCGACGCTGGCGGTGTACCTGGTGCTGGGCATCCTCTACGAGAGTTTCCTGCAGCCATTGGTGATCCTGTCCACGCTGCCGTCGGCCGGCATCGGGGCGTTGCTGGCGCTGTGGCTGTTCGGCAACGAACTGAACCTGATCGCCCTGCTCGGCCTGTTCCTGCTGGTGGGCGTGGTGATGAAGAACACGATCCTGCTGGTCGACTTCGCCCTGGCCGGCGAACGCCGCGGGCTGAGTGCGCAGGATGCAGTGATGGAAGCGGCACGATTGCGCCTGCGGCCGATCCTGATGACCTCGCTGGCGGCACTGCTGGGTACGTTGCCGCTGATGCTGGCCAACGGTGAAGGTTGGGAGCTGCGGCAGCCGCTGGGCATCGCCATCGTCGGCGGGTTGCTGGTCAGCCAGTGGTTGACGCTGTACACCACGCCGGCGATGTATCTGGCGTTGGCGCGAGTACGGGCGGGGCGGTGAGCGAGGCGGCTTCATCCACGCATGGCGTGGGTCTACTGCGGCCATCGACGGTTCGGGTCTCACGCCCCCCCGGCGATGTACCTGGCGCTGTCGCACATACGCAGCGCCAGGCGCATCGCCGGTGCAGACGGGCCGGTCTCCAACTCCGACCGGCCCTGATCGCGGCCGCACCCCCGCAGGCACTGGCCGCCATCCACACACGTGCCGCACTCAAGCGGCTTCGGACACCTTCATCTCACGGCGGGCGCGCACGGCAGCGGCAAGCCGCTCCAGCACCTGCACGGTGGTGTCCCAATCAATGCAGCCATCGGTGATGCTCTGGCCGTAGACCAGCGGCTGGCCTTCCACCAGTTCCTGGCGACCGCCGACCAGATGGCTTTCGACCATCACACCGACGATGCGCTGCTCGCCATCTTCCAGCTGGATGGCGATGTCTTCGATCACCTTCGGCTGGTTTTCGTGGTTCTTCAGGCTGTTGGCGTGGCTGGCATCGATCATCAGGCGCGTCGGCAGCTTGGCCTTGGCCAGCGCCTGGCAGGCATCGGCCACGCTGGCCGCATCGTAGTTCGGCTGCTTGCCACCACGCAGGATCACATGGCAGTCGGGGTTGCCGGTGGTGGAGACGATGGCGGTGCCGCCCTGCTTGGTGACCGACAGGAAGTGATGCGGATTGGAGGCCGCGCCCACGGCATCGGCGGCGATCTTGACGTTGCCGTCGGTGCCGTTCTTGAAGCCGACCGGGCACGACAGCCCCGACGCAAGTTCACGATGCACCTGGCTTTCGGTGGTGCGTGCGCCGATCGCGCCCCATGCCACCAGGTCGGCGATGTACTGCGGCGAGATCACGTCGAGGAACTCGACGCCGGCCGGCAGGCCGAGCTTGTTGATGTCGCGCAGCAGGCCACGGGCGATGCGCAGGCCCTTGTCGATCTTGAAGCTGCCGTCCAGGTCCGGATCGTTGATCAGGCCCTTCCAGCCCACCGTGGTGCGTGGCTTCTCGAAGTACACGCGCATGACGATTTCCAGCTCGCCGGCCAGCGCATCGCGCAGCGGCTTCAGGCGCTGTGCGTACTCGATGGCGGCTTTCGGATCGTGGATCGAGCACGGCCCGACCACCACCGCCAGGCGGTCGTCGCGGCCATGCAGGATCTGGTGCAGGGCGGCGCGCGAAGCGCTGACGGTGTCGGAGGCTTCGTCATCGCAGGRCAGCATCGCCAGCAGCTGGGCAGGCGGTGTCAGCGGTTCGATGGTGCGGATACGCAGGTCGTCGGTGTGCGGGGGCATGGTGAGGGGTCTCTACGGAACGTTGGGGGTCCGCAGCGTGGCGACATGAAAAAAGCCGCCAGGTTCGCTGGCGGCTTTCGGGAATGCGTCTGAAGCTTTCTTCAGGGTGAGCGCAATCCTTCCTCCGCCGGGGGCTTCGGAAAGTAATACCAATAAAAGCTGGCGTGGGCTGCGTTCATGGGATCTATTGATAACACAGGGTTTTGGCGGGTGCCAACTGTTTCATCCGCAACTGCGGGCGCGGTTCAGCGGACTATCGGCCGCCATGCACTTCCACATCCAGCAGCAGCGTCTCGTGGATGTCGACCCAACGCTCCACCACGCGGTCCAGTTCCTGCCTGGCCTCATCAAGCTGTTCGGGGTTGAGCATGGACCTGGCCGTATACAGATCGGACACCAGCTGCCGCAGCGTGGCTTCCTGGATGGCCACCACCGGCCCTTCCAGGCCGGGCACCTGCAGCGCTGGACTGCTGCCCAGCGCTCCGTACAACGTCACCTGGATCTTGCTCTGCATGCTCGACTTCCCTGCGGGTGGACACGGCCGAGCGCCATCTTTACCCGGAATGGATGACACGCGCATGTGCCACGAGGGTGCTGGAATGCCGTCCGATGAGGCGATGGCGCATGGGGTCTCCCTTGAAGGTCATGGGGTTGCCGGCCAGCGGCCGGCACTACCGGGAAACGCGGGTGAACGGTACGGCGCTACAGCGAGCGCAGCGCGCGCTTGCGGATGTATGTATTGGCTGCGCTGTCGTGCGTTGACTGCCACCGCGTGCATACATCGCGCACCCATCCGGGCTGGCTCTTGCCTGCGTCGTTCAGCCAGTTGCCGACCGAGTCCTGCACATAGCGCTCGGGATCGTCAGCGAGGGCCTCCAGCAGGGGCAACGCGTGCTCGGGTTGCTGCTTGAACAGCGCAATGTGCGTGGCCCATACACCGCGGGGGCGAAGCGCCTCACAGGCGAAGCGGCGCTGATGCGGCGAGCGCTGCTGCGTCCAGGGTTGCAGCAGGGCAAGCGCTTCCAGCGGCTCGGCGACGATATCGCTGCGCAAGGCCAACCATGCCCATTCGCGCACACCGAAGTGCGGATCATCTGCCAGTGAACGCATGGCCTGCAGCTTGTCGGCCAATGCCGCCTGCGCGTCGCCGCCGATCAGATAGCAGGCCCATCCGCGCACGGTGTCCGAGGGATGCGCCTGCCAGCAGTGCACGTCACCCTGCCCTGCCTCGCGCAGTACCGCTGCGGCCAATGCCATGCGCTGGGTGATTCCCTTGCCTGCAGCGGCGCGCATGCGCTGCATGGATGCCTGGGGCAAGGTTGGTGCCACCGCCTGCAGCAGTGTGGCGAAATCCACTGCGAGGCACTCGGCCAGGTGCGTGCTGGATACGCTGCCCGCATTGAGTGCCTGCAGGCGTGCCGTGCCGATGGTGCCGCTCATGTGCCTGTTTCCTGGCCTGCGTCGGTGTGTCGCCAGACTTTTTCCAGCAGCAGCGACAACTGCACCTGTTCACCGGAATCAAGGCCGTTGAACAGTCCACCGATCCAATGGGTGTGCTGGTCGAACAGATCGTCAGCCAGGCGCTTGCCGCGCGCGGTCAGCACGATCTGCAGACGGCGGCCATCCTCGGCATCGTTGCGTCGCTGCAGCAGGCCGTCACGCTGCAGGCCATCGAGCAACCCGCTGATGGTGGCGCGGGTGACGCCAGCGCGCTCGGCCAACGCGTGCGGAGGCAACGTGCCACCAGCACCGTGCAGCAGGAACAGCACAATGAAACGGCCCTCGCTGAGGCCGTGCGGCGCCAGGCGTGAAGCGCAGTCACGGTCGATCGCGCTGGACAAGGCCAGCAGCTGGAAGCACAGGCGCAGCTGGGCCAGGTGGGGATCGCCGCGACGGCCAGCCTCCTGGATGAGAGCCGTGTGTTTTGCTTCAAGCATCCATCATATCCGTGATGRTTAGGTGCCTTATTATATTTTCGATCCCGCAGGGCGCAAGTCCGGACCGGGCTGCCGCAGGGCATGACGCGGCGCCGCCCCGGGGCCTGGATGGGGTCGACCGGCGCCAGCAGCCAAAGCTGCGGT
>NZ_JBFTNR010000004.1:0-16220 GCF_056665995.1 Stenotrophomonas sp. 05L44_2 | reverse complement strand
GCCGTAGCCAAGCAGGCTGCGGGTGCCGAACACCATCTGCAGGTTGACACTGAGCTGATGCTTTTCGCCTTGGCGGAAGCCGCTGTAGGCGAAGGTGATCGGCGCGTATTTGAGCGGCGCGAAATCGGAGGCCTGGCCGACCATCGCCACCGATTCGTCCAGGTCCTTGAAGTCGATGCCGGCTGACAACTGGTGCCACCACGCACCGGCCATCGGCAAGGTGTGGTTGAGCTTCAGGCCCAGCGCATGGCCCTTGCCGGTCACGTTGGTCTGGCCGCTGGAAACCACGTTGCTGTCGGAGCGGTAGCCGGACAGTTCCAGCATCCAGTCGGGCCCGGCCAGCGGCAGGCCGTAGGAAGCCGACAGCACGTTGGCCTGGTCCAGGTCCTGCGGGGCGGCAAAGAAGGTGAGCGAGGCGGTGTGGTCGCGCTGCCACAGGTTGTCGTTGCCGATGCTGAGGGTGCTGCGCAGCGGCTCGGTGTCGACGCTGTGGTCGTTGTTGACGCTGGCGCTGTAACGCCACGGCGACGCATCATCCACCTTGAGTTCGACATCCATGCGGCCGTCGGCACCGGGTTTGACGAGCGGGATCACCTGACGCTTGCCGTTGCGGTTGAGTTCGGTCAGCTGCGCCTGTGCCTGGGCGAAGTCCGGCACCACCCCGGCCTGCAGGGCGGGAACGCGGGCGCGCAGCCGCTGCGGATCATTGTGCTGCGCACCGACCACCTTGACCTCACCGACGCGGGTCTCGCTGACCTGCAGGATCACCACGCCGCCGCTGACCTGCTGTTCGGGCAGCTCGACATACACCGACTGGTAGCCCTTGCCCTGGTAGGCGGTCTGCAGGGCCAGCCGCGCTGCCTCGACATCCTGCAATGTGCGGTCCGGGCCGAGGTACGGGGTGACTGCGCGTTCGATCTCGCGCGCATCCAGCACGCTGTTGCCACGCACAAGGTACTCGTTGATGTTGACGCGGGCGGCGGGCGGCGCGTTGGTGGGCGCCTGCTCCTGCGCGGCGGCCAACGGAATCACACACATCAGGCACAGCGGCAAGGGCGCCCAGGCCCCTGCCTTGGTCGGGAAGAACATCAGTGGCGTCTCAATGCGGAAAAGTGGGAAGGCGATGCGGAACGGGTTGGCAGTGGCATCGTCATTGCCGCTTGGCCGAAGACGTGGCCATGCGTGCACGCTGTTCGGCTGTCAGTTCGCCCATGCCCACCACCTGCACCACGCTGTCCGGGTCGTAGCGGTCGTCATCGCGGGCCGGACGGGTACTGCTGGTGGCCTCGCCAAAGCCGAGCACCTGCACGCTGATGGTCGAAGGCTGCGCTTGCTGGGTCTGCCGTTTGACCATCTCCTGCGCGGCCTGCACGGCACTGTTGGCAGCGGTACTGGCCGAGGTCAGCGCACTGACATTCACCGCTGCCACTACCGGGACGCCTGYGGACTTGCCCTGCACCTGGATGTTGTCGGCATTGAGCACCTGCAGCGCCGCCAGGTTGACGTTGCCGGAGACACGGATACCGGCCTCACCGGCATCGATGGTGCCCAGCGGAGCAATAAGGTCGATGTCCCCAGGTGCGATCTCCGGGATCGGGTTGAGGGTGGCGATGCCGGCACCGGTGGTGGGCGTGTTCGGCGACAGGGTGACGTTGCCCACGCTGTCGTAGACGCGACGCTGCGGCGTGTAGACCACGGTGGTCTTGCTGCCGCGTCCGGCGTTGATGTCACCGCCGGCCGACCAGGCCAGGATGTTGCCGCCGAAGGTGGTGAAGACGCGGCTCTGGCCGAGCAGAATGCTGTCGCGCGAGTAGATGCTGATGTCACCCTCGCCCTGGGTCATCACGCCCGAACCGGCACCCGGCACGAAGCCGCCGTCGATGCCGACCAGCGTGCGCCCGCCCGGGGTCATGATCTGCACGTCACCGCCGAACTGGGTATGGATGCCGGCGTCGACCACTTCGTAGTACGCCACACCGTAGGACGGGCTGCCCATCGCCTGCCACTCGGCCTTGCTGATATAGGTCTTGCCCGGCGTCGGCCGATCCTTGCCGACACCGTTGGTGCTGATGTACTCATCCACATACAGCGCACTGCTGAACAGGGTGAGGTCACCGTTGTAGCGGCCGCCGTTGTCTGCGCCGGGCAACAGGGTGGCGATCGCTTCACGACCGCGCACGTAGCTGCCGAAGCGCTTGCCGTTGGCATCGTTGTACTCGCGGCCGGCACTCTTCAACTCGGCGTAATAGACATTGCGCAGGAACGCGTGCTGCTGTTCGGCCGGAAGGGCCGCGAAGAACGTGCGCGCATCCATCGTGCCCGCATCGAAATGCAGGCCCAGGCCATTGTCGGCACCGAAGCGGGTGCTCAACCAGTTCACCAGATGCAACTGGCTCTGCAGGCGGAACTCGCGTGCCAACGAGCGTGTGGGAGCATTGCCGCCGCCGACCAGCGACGCAGCACGCGCCTGGTCCAGTTCGGCCTGCTTGCTGGCCAGGAAGGCATCGGCACCGGCGGCATCGCCGCTGTAGCCGAACTCACGCTGCAGCCATTGCGGCAGCGTCAGTTCGCCACTGTAGATCGACACGGCCTTGCCAGGCTGCTCGGACAGCGGCCGCTCCGGATCGGCCAGGTTCACTGCATCCAGGTAGCGCGCGGCAAATGCGTTCCAGTCCGCACCCGCGCCCATGCCGGCGGCCACGACGATGCTGGCACCGCTGGCGCGGTCGCTGGAACCGGCATCGACAACGTTGCCCAGCGATTTGATCTCGCCCTTGTCGGCCAGGTAGACGTTGCGGCCGGCACTCACATCCAGCAGGCCCGGGCCGGTGACGTAGAAGGTGCTGAAGCGGATGTCACGCCCGGCCTGCACCACCGAGATGTCATCGGCATGGCCGTGCGCGATCAGGTTGCCGCGGCCCTCGCCGACGGTGTCCTTCTGGCCCAGGCCCGTGCCGCTGTTGCTGATATCGCGGCCGGCGCGGATCGCCACCGGAATCGAGCCGTCATAGCGGTAGCCATCGCGTGCCTTCAGCCCCAGCTCGGCGATCTGGCCCATGCGCAGGCCAACGATGTCACCCTGCACGGCGTAATAGCGCGCCGGCTGCTGGCCCACGGCGGCGTAGCTTGAGGTCGCCTGGCTGCCAAAGTTCAGCAACGAGGCGTTGCTGATGCGGCCATTGCCATCGGTGATCCAGTCGTTGAAGGCGATGTTGGCCGCCGCAGCGTTGTGGATGCGCGTGGGGCTGAAGCCATTCGGCCCACCACCGGTCTGCGCGGTGATGCCCATGAAAGCTGGATTGAACGGACTGCTGAGTGCCCTCGGGTCGGCGGTGGATGCGGTGATGGCGTAGCCGCTGGCGTAGATCGAGTCGCCCGCAAGCAGGGCCAGCTCGCCCTTGCCGGTGGCGTTGATGAACTGGCTGCCCTGCGGCGCGGGCGCCAGTGTCAGCCCGCGCAGCACGCGCAGTGGTGTGCTGCCGAAGTTGTTGCGCAGCGCGGTGGTGCCCACGCCGTAGTAGAGGCTGCCATTGGCCGCAACCGCACGCAGGATGGAAGGATAGAAATCGCCATCCAGAGTGCCCGATGCGTTGCTGCCACGGCGGTCGATGGCGATGTCTTCGTTGTTGGCGCCACCGGCCCACTCCGTGGTCGGGGTCAGGTTGCCGCCTGCACTGAACAGATCGATGCTGGTGGAAGGTGTCCACAGCGAGAACGAACTCCACCCCTCGCCCGCCACCTGCTGGCCTGCATACGTAAACGGCGTGGCATTGAGCAGCTTGGTGCGGCCGGGATCACCCACGCCGCCGAGCACCAGATCGCCGCGCGTATCCAGCCGTGCTGACGAATCGCCAAGTACCAGCACCGGTCCGCCACCGGCGTAGGCACGGCCTGCCGCGAAAGGATCGCCACCACGCGAATCGATGTGGTCCAGCACGCCGTAGCGCAGTTGCAACCCACCCAGCGCGCCGGCTTCCACGCGCAAGGCACCGCGCAGGTTGACCAGCGTGCTGTTGAGGTCGTGTTCGTTGCGGCGCAGTTCCGCGTTCGGGTTCAGGCTGCCGCCGATACGCAGGTCGAGGTCACCGCCACCGGTCAGCACCAGATCGCCCGCAGCGGTCATGCGGCCACTGCTGCCGACCACCAGGTTCAGGCCCTGGCTGCGCGGTACCAGCGTCTTGTCCAGACTCTGCGCGCCCTGGTTGAGGCGTGCATCGCCGCGGGCGGACTGGATACCGGCATCACCGCCGGCTTCCACCACCAGGTTGCCGCCACCCAGCGTGCCCACGCCGGTGAAGCCGGCCAGGAACGGGGCATTGGCATAGCGTGCGTTGGAATTTGCCAGGTAGCTGCCATCGGCCGAACCGGGCACGTAGGTGCCGAAGTTGACCCACCACGCAACGGGCGTGCCGTCGCTGCCCGGCGTCACGCTGCCGGTGCCCTGTCGCCACAACCAATTGCCGATGGCCACCGAGCCGATCTGCCCACGCATCATGCCGAAGGACACGGTGTTGCGGGGCTCGCCACCCGCGCCGATCAGGTCGCCGACCAGATTGCCACCGGCGCGCACCAGCACGTTGCCACCATGTTCGGGATACCACGCGCTGTAGAGACTCTGCGTGCCGCCGTCGATCAATGGCCGGAAAGCAGCCTCCTGATCCTTCCACAGCAGGCTGCCATCCTTCAGCGCGCCGCGTGGCTGGTTGTAGGGGTCAACGCCATTGCCGGCGGCCAGCGACGACGACGCCGTACCGGCGGTGTACACGCCATAGGGCGAATGCATCTGCAGGTCACCGGCTGCCACCAGGTCGAGGTCGCCGGTGCCGGTRCGCAGCACGCTGAACAYCTGCTCGCGGGCGGGCCGGGCGATGTCGGCGAACTGCGGCGGCACTCCCGGGTTGGCTTCGTACACCGGCTCCCCCAGGCCCCAGCCATTGAGCTCCAGCGGGCTGGATGTGATCAGGCCGAAGAGGATCAACATGTCGATGTTGTCCTGGGTGATGATTTCGCCGGCAATCACCTGGCTGGGCAGGCCGATCGAGTTCCAGGTATCAGCATCAACGTCCACCGCCCAGCGATACTCGGCGGGGATGCCCGTACCGGGCACCGGCGCGTTCTCCACCAGCACGCCGTAATGGGTATCGGCCAGGCGCACGGTGCCGGTGGCGCCTCGCGCCATGGCGCGGGTGTCGGCCGCCTGCAGATCGGCACCAGCCACCAGGCGCAGGTCGAACGACTGCGAGCCGGCTGCCAGCATCGGCGCCAGTGCCCAGGTACGCCCCTGGTTRCCGTTGGCATCGGCCGGACGCAGGTTGATCGACTCTGCGCTGCCTGGCAGTTTGACGTCGGTTTCCGACGGCAGGATCGCCCCCTTGGCCAGCAGCAGCGGCTGCGCAAGGCTCATGCCTACCGGCAGCGGAACGCCGGCCGGCCAGGTACCGGCTGCCATCGAGGTGGCCGCAGGTACGCGGAAACCCGCGTCCAACTGCGTGCCTGCCGCCAGTGTGGTGGCCTGCGCCAGCACCGTGCCGGCCGCATGCAGCAGCACCCCATTGCCATCGCGGATGGYCGCGCCCAGCACGGTGCCGGCCGGCAACGCCAGCTCGCCTGCCAGGGTCATGCGGGACGGCAGCTGCGTACCCGAGGGCAACTGCATCGCCGCTGCGGGAAGGTCGAAATTGAGTGTACGTCCCGGCTGGAACGCACTGCCGGCATCCAGCGTGACCACCCCGCCATGCGGAATCACCACTTCGCCGCCGAACGGAATACGCCCGTTCGGCAACAGCCAGCCCTTGTCATCCGGTGTGCTGCCCACCAGCAGGCGCGAGCCGTCGAAACCGTCGCTGATGCTGCCGAACACTTCCAGGTCGCCCGCCGCACGCAGCACCAGCGCACCGGCTTCACCGGAACCGTACTGGCGGGTCTTCTGCAGATGCGGGTTGAGGCTGGCGTAGCGATAGCCGGRCAGATCGATATCGCCATCGACATGCAGATGGCCATCACGATTGACCAGCGCGTCGGCACTGCTGCTGATCTGTACACCCGGCCGCAGATGGAACTGGTCGCCATAGGCACGCAACCCGGCCAGTTTGCCGTCGATCAACGCCCCGTTGCCCAGCGCGTTGTCGATGAACGCCGTACTGTCGGCATGGATCGTGTCCAGGTACGCCTGGTTGATGACCTGGTAGCTGCGGCCATCCACCGTGGCATCGGTGCCGGCGGCAGCATCGGTGTAGGTCTGGAAAGCATTGACGGTGATCGCGCGGGCACCATCGATGCGTACAGGCGCCGAAGCATCGATCGCCACATCATTGCCACGCGCGCCGCCCAGGCGGGGGGCATTGAGCACAACCGTTCCGTACGCCGCCGGTGCATCGCTGACACCGAGATCCATGCGCGCGCCAGCGGCCAGTGCCAGCAGCCCATTGCCCGAATCCAGTTCGATCACCGCACGGTTCGGTGCTTCGATCACCTGGCCGTAGCTGTCCCGGCGCAGCACGCTGCCATGCGCGTCCAGCACCGCAGCGGTGCCCAGGCTGAGGCCGTCGCGGGCGGCCAGGCGGATGCTGCCCACCTGTTCGCCACTGGCGTCGATATGGCCCTGCACGGTCAGATGGCCGGCATCGACCGAGACGTTCACCTCGCGCGCCTTCAGCCCATCACCGATGACCAGGTCGCCCTGCTTGAGCTGGAAGCTGCGGCCACCGAAGACCTGCCCCGCGTTGAGACGCGTGTTGAGGGCGGCGAAGTCGTCGATGTGCTGCGCACGCAGATCGAGATAGGCACTGCTGTACGGCACCCAGGTGCCGCCGGTGTCGTAGCCGCCGCTGCTGCCACCCAGCATCTGGCCAGCCAGCGATACAGTGCCAGCGCCTGCACCCAGCGCGCTGGCATTGAGCCGACCGCCGCGGTTGTTCACCGCCGACAGATCGATGCGCGAGCCCGCCGCCTGCACGATGCTGCCGGCCTGGGAATCCAGGRTGACRTCACCGCCCCAGCTGTAGCGACTGACATCGAACATGTCGATGCGGCGCCCGGCAAGGTCCAGCTGCGCACCATCGCCCAGGCGCACGTCATCCTGCGCCGCCAGCTGCAGCTTGCCGCTGGGCAGCTGTACGCGGGTATCCAGCAGCAGATCGCGGCCGGCCTGCAGTGAAAGCTCAGCGCCCAGCGCCGCTGCCGGATCGCTGGCGACCGCATTGCCGCCCTGCGCTGCGACCACGGCGATGCGGCCACCGGCACGGATGCGATTGATCGATCCGGCTGCGCCGGTGAACAGCGGGGTGCTGATCAGCAGGTCACCGCCGCTGTAATCGAAGGCCTTGGCCTGCCCGTTCCAGGCGCCCTGCGATTGGTACACCGACAGGCTGCCGATGTGATTGGCGCTGATGCGATCGCTGGCGTTCAGTGCAACCGTGCCGAAGCCCAGCGTCTGCCGGCCATGCATGGCCACGGTGTCGGGCTGGGACTGCTCGGCATAGCCGAACAGGATCTGCCGCGCATCCACCTRCAGCTGGCCACTGCCTGTACCCGCGCCACCGGCAACAACATCGCCAGCCGGACGCGCACTGCCGTTCCAGACGAGGGTATCGGTGCGGATGCGGGCCACTGCATCGGCATCGCCCTGGCCACGGATGGCGGGCGCGGTCAGCACCAGTTGTCCCAGCGTTGACTTGCCGCTGGCATCGAGCGTGGACAGCTCTACCGAATCAAAGAAGTTCACCGCATCGCCGGCCGTCAGCACCAGCTTTTCCAATGCAGGCGCACCGGTACTGGCATCGCCGCGCAGCAGGCGATCCAACACCTGCTGGTTGAGGGTGAGTCCAGCCGGCAGCAGGCCCTCGGCGGCCATCCGTGCCAGCGCATCAGTACTGCCAACGTTGATGTTGCCAACGGCCAGCACCAGGTTGCGGGCGCCGTAGCGCGCACTGTCGGCCAGCTCGAAGCCCGCCGTGGTGGCGGCGGTGAGGGTACCGCCTGCGTACAGCGTAGCGGCACCGCTGCAGCTGCGGTCGGCACCGCAACCACCAATCAGGATGTCACCCTGTCCATAGCGCGCTTCGGTGCTGGTGCCCGGTGCCAGCATGTCCAGCCAACCGTTGGATACCGCCAGCACCGCCGTGGTGCCGGGGTCGAAGATATAGCCAGCGGTCGAATCCCACGCCGCCGCGCCCTGGCCGAGCGTCGTGATGGATGCGCCCTGCTCCACCGTGATGCCACCTTCGCGCGCACCGGCCACCAGGAACACCTGCGCGGCCGACAGCTGCGCCCCGCTGCGCAGCACCACCTGCGACGACGCCTGGCCGTTGCTGCCGAACCCAAGCTTGTAGGCGTCCTGGGTGATGCGGTTGGCCTGGAACACCGACGTAGGCGTCCCGCCAATCGTCATCGTGTTGGCCCCTACCGCGTTCAGCGCATCGGCATGCACCGACAGGCCGCTGAAGCCGTCGGTGACCGTACTGCCGGGCGCCAGCACTTCCAGCGCACCTGGGCTGCGCACAACCAGCTCACTGCCGTAACCACCGCTGGCGGCTACGCCACGCACGCTGCCCGGCGCGATCGCCAGCGCATGCACTTCGGGTTTGTCAGCCTGGCGATTGGAAAGATCCAGCGTCAGCCTGCCGGCATCACGCTCCAGCCGGGGCCGCGGTGCACCGTCACGCTGCGCCCAGGCCAGGCCGAACTGCGCGTAGCTGGTTTCGTTGTATTGCGAGTACTGCCGCAGGGTGTCGGCGGCAGTCACGATCACCTGCGAGGTCAGCGCATCCTGGATATCGGTGCCGGCCGTGCTGAACCGCGCCGCCGTGCTCCACGAGCCGTTGCGCATCGCCGTGCTGGCGCCGAAACCGGCCTGGCTGCTGGCCTGGCCATTGAGTTCCACCCGGAATGCACCCGGCAGCAGCGCGTAGGTGGATGGCAGCAAGGTGTAGGTTCCGGCCGGCAAACCCGGCACACCCGCGCCAATCTGGATCTGGCGGCCGATGGCCGGATCACCCGCGCCCTTCTCCGCTGCGATCGGTGCGGCATCGGCCTGTGCGCCGGGCACGATCGCATAGACCGGATTGCTGGACAGGCCAGGCAGCACGAAGCCACCGCCGTTGGCATCGATCTGCACCAACGGATGCAAGCGTGCATCGGTGGAACCGCCACGCCCGCTCAGGAACGCCGCGCCACTCAGCTCACCGCCGCCGGACAGGTCCAGCACCGCACCAGCCTGCACATCGATGTTCTCGCCTCGCAGGGTGACACCGCCGAACTCGTTGCCGCTGACACCGATGCCCTTGTAGACCGCATCCAGGCCGTCATGCACATAGGTCAGGCCATCCTTGGTACCGCCGTAAGGCATGCGCAGGCCCGCGCCGCTGACAGACGTCACGCTGCCCGGCAACAACTGCACGCGGCTGGCCAGTCCGAAGGTGCCGCCGTCGGCCTGGCCGATCAGGAGTTCGCCCAGCGGTGCGCGGACCACGCCACCCTGTTCGATGTTGGACGACAACAGCCGCAAGGTACCGAACGCCGCCAGCGGTGCAGCCGGCAGCGCGTCACCACTGCGCTCCACGCGCAGCGAACGTGCCGGGTCGTACACCACCTGGAACTGACCCCACTGGTCGACGGTGCCCATCTTGCCGGCACGGATCTCAGCCACCGCCTGGGTGGCGGGATAGATCTGGCTGGCGGACAGCACCAGGTCGCCCACCGTATCGATCGAGCTGCGGTCGCGCACCTTGGATTTGAGCAGGCGCAGGTCACCCCTGCTGCGCAGCTCCACGGTTTCAAAGCCATCGCGCTGCACATTGATGGTGCCAGCGCCCTGTGCCAGCTTGCCGGAAGTGCCGAAGGCCACCGACTCGATCACATCCAGCACCCCTGCTTCCACGCGCAGCGTAGAGGCATCGCGCAACGCAGGCAGGCGCTGGATCTCGGGCAACGGCAGGGTGTGCGCATCCTTCGCACCACGGGTGTTGCCGGCCAGCCGTACATACGGTGCGGCCAGCGCCACCTGCGCGCCGTTCCCGCTGTGTTCTGCCAGGCTGAAATTGCTGGCGGTCAGGCGCAGGCCCTGGCTCATGGCCAGGTCCACGCCGTCGTTGAAGCTCATCACGCCATTGACCAGCAGGCCCAGGTTGCCGAAGCCTCCGGCCTGGATGCGGTCGACGCCAATCGCGGCGCGCCCATAGACCAGCGCTGGATCGCGCTGGCCGGGTTGCAGCGCAGCAGCCAGGCCACTATCTGCCTGCTGCTGGGTCACGCTGAGTTCGCGCAACGAGCGCACGCGATCGTCTGGATTGCCGGCCAGCAGATAGTTCGGTGCTTCCAGTGCCACCGACAGGGTGCCGCCGGCGGCACCGCGCCCACCGGCAGCTGCACGCAGGCTGCCCTCCAGGAACAGGCCATTGAAGCTGGCCAGGTGCAGCACGCCACCATCGCCGGCCACGTCAGTCGCCCCTTGGCCAGGCACATCGAGCGTGGCACTGGCACCGGAGGCATCGAGGCGTGCACCGGGGCGCACCACCACGAATGCGTCCACACCATCCACGCTGGTGGCGTTGGCATCGTAGCGGCCTCCCAGCTGGATGCGGCCGCCATCACCAACCTGGCCGAAACGCTGGCCACGTGCATCACGTTCAACCTGGGCCACGCCGGAAACATCAAGCACGGCGTGATCGCCGATCCACAGCGAGCGGTCGTGGCTCTTAGGCGACGCGGCGATCTCACCCAGCCCCATGTCGAGGATGTCGATGCGCCCGCTGTGGGCCTGCAACGTGCCGTCCACGGTGATCTGGCCATTGCCGGCCAGACCGATGCTGCGCCCGTTGTCCACCTGCAGGTGCGCACCCTCGCCGATCGCCAGCGTTGCCAGCGCGCCCATCGTGCTGCCTGCACGCAGCTGCAGGTCGGCCCCCTTGCGCTGCTGCAGCGTCGCCTTGGCAGTGTCAGCGCTGAATTCCGGTGCCAACCATTCCTGCAATGCCTCGCCGGGCGCGCCGCCACTGCGCAGTGCCCGCGCATGTTCCAGGTCCAGCTGCAGCACCGGCATGCTCACCCGCAGGTCGGCGCCGGGTGCCACCGCCAGGCTCTGCTGGCCAGTCACTTCATAGCGCGCGAAGCCCTGCCCGAACAACTCGCTGGACAGCTGCAACGGGCGCTCTACCGCCACATCCTGCGCCAGCACGTTGCCGGCGCCGATGCGCGTGCCGGCGGCGAAACGGATATCGGTCGGTGCCACGCTGCCGGCTTTCAGCGTTGCCGCCGACGGCAGTACCCGGATGCCCTGCGGAAACACGTCCGCCGGCACCGCATAGTTGATCGGGAAGCCACCCTGGAAGCCGGTGATCTGGGTAACGACGGTGCCCGCCGCCAGGGTCGGCGGCGGCGTCCATGCGTTCACCGTGAACGCGCGCCCATCCAGCGTGCGCAGGATGTAGGAGTCGGCGTTGGCCACCGGCTTGGGTGGGGTCCAGCTCGCGCCCAGGGTGAGGTGGGTTTCCGGGCGGGCGGGGTCCACCACCGGCTGCGTGCCCAGCGTCTCTCCCGGTTGGGCCTGTACGCGGGTATAGGCATAGTCGACCGGCAATGTGCTGCCCGCCAGCACCTGGAAGGTGTCGGAGGTGAGCAGATCGATTGGCGCGCTTTCGCCCGCGCGCAGCAGGCCGTCGCTGCCGGCCACCTGTCCACCGATCACCACCGCCTTGCCCGATTGCAGCCGCAGCGTGCCGCCGCCCTTGACACCGTGGCCACGCAGATCGCCCTGCAGGCTCAGCTGACCCGCCGCAATGCCGGCCACCGGTGCTTCCTCCAGCGCGTTGGCGATCAGCGCGATGTCGCCGCCGCGACCGCCACGCAGGTGGTCGTCGGCCTGCAGCGCTGCGCCCGAAGAGGCATCCAGGCGTGCGCCGCGCGCCACCAGCACATCCTGGCTGCTGCGCAGCTGGATGCTGCCACCATCCACATAGGGCATGCCCTCGATGCCAAGTGGCTCGGTCTGCAGGTTGCTCCACAGACCACGGGTATCAAGCAGCACGCCCTCGCCCAGCAACGTGCGTGCACGGCTGTTGGCAGCCACTGGAACCAGCGCACGATCGAGCCAACCGGTACTCTCGCTCCAGCCGGGCACGATGTTGCCCAGCGCGATCGCGCCACCACGGGCCACCAGATCGGCATTCACCTGCACCTGGGTGGCATGCAGGCCCAGCGAACCCCCTGCTGCCATCTGCAGCGCCTGGTCCACCACCACCGCATCACGTGCGTAGACCTGCAGGCCCCCCAGCGCCAGGCTGTTCAACCACGCCGCATCCAGATGCATGCCGGTGCTGCTGTCACTTTCTGCAACCGGCACGCTGCCGATCTGCACCTTGCCGGTCACGGCCGAAGGTGTGTAGCGCAGGCCGTGCGTGCCCTTGTCCTGCACCGCACGCTGCTGGCCGATCACCAGCTGGCCATTGCGGGCCACTGCCGTCTGCGCCTGCAGGTAGCCATCCAGATCGATCTGGCGGGCATTGATCTGGCGGTCGCCCTGGAACGTCGCGGTTTCGATGTCGCCCTGCAGCTGCGCCGACTGCGTGGCCACGATCATCCGGCCCGCATCGCGACCCACCACGTAGCCGTTCTCCAGGCGCTGGCGCGCACCGATCAGCGGGTTGTAGTGGTATTCGGTAGTGCCCCAACGGGCGTGGCTGCTCTCGAAGCCCTTGTACAGGCCGGTGTACAGCAGGTCGCCCGGTGCGGTGGAGGCGCTGTACAGACGGCCATCGGCTCCCTTCAGGTGGGTCTGCTGGATATAGCCGGTCTGCACGTCCAAGGTGCCGCCGGACAGGTTGATCTGCGAGCCCGCGCGCGTCTGCAGGTTGCCGCCACTGAACTGCACGGAGCCACCCTGCGCCGACCATTCACCGATACCGTGACCGGTAACGCCCAGATAGCCGCCCACTTCCAGCAAGCCCCCGGCGGTGTACCAGCGATCGGCCTCGTAACCGTTGGTGCCCGCCGGCACCAGGGTCAGGTCGCGCCGGTCCAGCCAGATGTTGTTGCTGCTGAGCTTCTCGCCAAGGCGGTTGACCGGCGCATCGCGCTGTTCGTTGCCCTGCACGTTGATCTGGACGTTGTTGGCTTCCATCGCGATCTTGACGCCGACATGGCCGGACACGTCGATCCGCGCGCCCTGCTGCAGCTCGGTGCTGCGTGCATCCACATACACCTGGCCGCCGGTGGCCAGGGTCAGGCTGTCCTTCGCAAAGCTGACATCGCCGGCCGTATCGATCTGCACCAGTGACTGGTCGCGGCGATGCTGGATGCCATCGCCGGCCTTGTCCGAGTCCAGCACCAGCGTCTCGCGCTGCACATCCAGCGCGGTGGTGGCCGAGTCGTCCAGCACGATGGCGGTGGTGCTGCCCTGCGCCAGCTGGATGCTGCCTTCGGTGTCACTGCGCTCATTGCGCAGATGGATGGTGCCGCGTGCATGCACCGAACTGGTGGCCACCAGCGTGCCGTGCTGCTGCACTTCATGACCAACCAGGGTGATGTCGCCGGTGCTGGCCTGCACCAGGCCGGTGTTGCTGACCACGCCTGCCGCAGCGTCCACCGGCATGCCGGCCGCTGCAGGCGCGCGAAGTGCGGTCACCACGTTGCCACGGGTGGTGGAGGTCAGGTTCTGGTCGGTGCCCAGACCCTTGCGGATCACGAACGCATCGCCAGCGGCCAGCACGGTCTGCCCGTTGGCGCTGCTGATCTGCCCATGGTTGCTGACCTGCCGGCCGAGCAGCAGCACATAGCCACCGCCTTCGGTAACGGTGGTAGGCGCATGCGTGGTGATCTGCGCACCGCGCTCGACCACCACATCACCGGTGGCTGCCGCATGCGCGAAACTGTTGGCGCTGCTGCTCAGTTCGTTGCCGAACGTGGGAATGAAAGCCGTTCCCTGCGCATCGCTGTACAGGCCCTTGCGGAACTGCGCATCGCTGATGTTCACCGCCGAGGCCGCCAGGTTGCGCACGTTCACCTGGCTGCTGCCGTCGAACACCACGCCATTGCGGTTGACCAGCATCACCGTACCCTGGCCCTGGATGCGGCCAAGAATCTGCGACGGCCGTGCGGACGGATCGTTGATGCGGTTCAGCAGCGACCAGCCCGCCTGCTGGTCGAAGTCGACCACGGTGTTGCGGCCGACGTTGAAGGTTTCCCAGTTGAGGATGGCCTTGTCGGCCGTCTGCGTGATGCTGACCGTGGTGGTGCCGTCCTTGCTGCTCTGCACCGGACCGCTGGCGTTGGACCAGCCTTTGGTCAGCGCATCGTCGTCGATCTTCAGGCCACCCTGGCCCAGGCCATCGGGCACCTGGCTGACGCGCAGTCGCGCCGCATCGCGGGCACTCTGCTGCAGGCGCTGCTGCATTGCGATGGCCTGCGCAGCAGTGCCGAGATTGTCCAGCGAGGTCTGCAGCGTCTCACGCGCCTTCTGCGCCTGTGCATCGGTGCGCAGCAGATTGGACGGCATGCCGCTGGGCAGCCGTCCGCTCTGCGCGGCGGTCTGCTGCTGTGCGCCCTTGTTGGCGAACCACGCAGGGCTGAAGGCCTGTTGCGCCGATACTCCGCCCACCATGCCGCCTGCCATCAGCAACAGGGCAATGGCCTGCGCCAGCGGCTGCACCTGCGGTGCCCGTGCAGCTGCGCGCATGCCCAGATCGTTCTGCTGCTTCACCATCGCCATCACCCGTCGCAATATCGTTCGCTGATAAGGGCAAGCACATGCCGTAGCGGCACTCCATCGGCGCACCCCCAGGAACAGGAGCCAGCCTGACGCCGCATTGCGTTGCGCTTGTTACGGTGGATAAGACCGGGTTGGATGGCAGCGACTGAACCGCTGCAACAAAAATTTCATCTACAGATGACGGCCTGTCGGTCAGCACTGCAGGTGTCATCGCAACGTCATGCAGGCGTGTTGTGATCGCGCGCCCGCAGGATCCGCATGCTCAGCCCAACAGCACCACGTCGCCGGGCATGCTGACAACACGTGCGCCATAGGCATCGCGTACCAAGTCGATGAAGGTATCGATGCGCTGCAACGAAATACGGGCCTGCACACGGCGCTGCGACAACGTGCTGTCTGCGATGACGATGCGCCCGGTGCGGTAGCGGTTGATCTCTTCAACCACCTCCGACAGCGGCTGGTCATCGAACATCAACCAGCCGTGTCGCCACGCGTCGACGCGTTCGGTGGGCACCTCCCCCACCGAGGCAATGCGCGCGCCATCCAGCCGTGCCTGCCAGCCCTGCTGCAGCACCACTGTCCGCGCGCCACGGGCAAGCGCGGCGGTGCCAGCCAGGCAGGTCACCCGTACATCCCCACCCACGCAGCGCACGTTCACCCGAGCGCCCGGGTCCAGCGTCACCCGCGCGCCCTCCACCTGGATCTCGAAGCCACGCCGTGCCCACGCAGGTAGCGCGAATTGTGCCTCGCCCTGGCTCAACTGCAGTCCGCGCGCATGATCGTCGGACCGTCGCAGACGGGTGCGTGTACCCATCGCCACCGTCACCCCCTGGATCTCCAGCTCGCGGCGCTCACCGGTGGCGGTGCGGTAGTCCGCGCCCAGTGCCCCCAGCTCCGGCCACAGACCCAGTGGCGAACTGGCCGCCAGCCAGCAGCCACCTGCCGCCGCTGCGACTGCGCCGCCCAGGAATGCCCTGCGCCCCATTCGCGCGCGGCTGCGCGGCCGAGCAGGGCTGCCGGCATGGGCAGCTGGCGGCGGACWTGCCACCGGCTGCTCCTCACGGGCCACAGGCGCCTGTTCTGCCTGCGCACCCGTAGCCTGCAGCGCCGGCCCCAGCGCCTTCCACAGCGCGCGTGCCTGTGCAAACGCAGCGGCGTGGCGCGGGTCGAGCCCCCGCCATCGGCGGAAGGCGTCGGCGTCGGCTTCACTGACTGCCGCACCGTTCAGGCGCAGCAACCAATCCTGTGCCTGTTGCCGTACGTCTGCCGGCAGTGGGGAGGCCACATTCGTCTTCATATCAGTCATGACGGTTTTCCGGCGCCGGGACCGAACCGTTGCACCAACGGCCGGTCCAGCCGTCCTGCGCAGTGCTGCAGGGCCTTCTTCAGCTCCTTGCCGATCATCCGCGCCGACACCCCGTGCTGCAGGGCAATGGCCTCGATCGGCAACTGCTCGATGCGCGCCGCCACCAGGATGGCGCGCTGGCGCTCGGGCAGCTCGCGCAGCGCCTGCTCCAGC
>NZ_JBFTNR010000003.1:0-17410 GCF_056665995.1 Stenotrophomonas sp. 05L44_2 | reverse complement strand
GGGGTGGAATCGGCCTGGGATGCGCTGCCGCTGGTGGAGCGCATGGTGTTCGATTCGCCCATTCCGTTGAACGAGGAGCAGCGCAAGATCCTGCTGGCCGTGCGCGAGCCACAGGGCCGCATCGTGGTGGTCGAAGGCCCGCCTGGCACCGGCAAGTCGCACACCATCACCGCCATCGCCGCCGACTGCGCCTTCAACAAGAAGAGCTGCCTGGTGCTGTCGGACAAGACCGAAGCGCTGGACGTGGTGTACGACAAGCTGTCCGATGCGATGAGCCGGGTTCGCCATGATCGCGATTTCCCCAACCCGATCCTGCGGCTGGGCCAGCAGGCGGCCAACTTCAAGCGCCTGACCTCCACCGGCACGATCAGCCAGATCTCGGCCTTCGCCAAGGCCATGAAGGCCAACCAGCCCGCACTAGAAAGCGAGCGCCAGGACACGGCGCAGACACTGCGGCAGGCCATCTCCAACACCGTGCAGACGCTGGGGCGTGTATCGCTTGCTGCAGTGAAGACCATGCACGAGCAGGAAGCGGCGCTGGGCGAGCGCGCCCCCGCGGTGCTGCAGCAGGTACACGCGGTGATGGATGCCAACGTGCTGTCCGAGCTGGAAGCGGTGACCGCGCAGGCGGATGCATTGGAAGCCTATCTTGCCGACCTGTTCGGCAGCACCGACTACACGCCGGCGTCGCTGGACGAACGTATCCGCCGCGATGCGGTGACCACCGCCTTTCTTGCCGACCGACCGGTTGACGGCTGGGCGCTGTTCGAGTCGTTGGATGCCGAGCAGATACGGCTGCTGGGCACGCTGTTGCTGCAGTACCAGCAGCTGAAGATGCCGCTGCTGGGCTATCTGCTGCGTGGCAATGCGGTGCGCGGGCTGGAGCTTCAGCTCAACCAGCTCGGCACCGCCCGCCCGCTGCTGCTCAAGCAGGATGCAGCCGCCCTGCAGGACATCGTGCAGGGCGCAAACGCGCTGCGCATGAAGCTGGAGGCCGAAGGCCTGGGCACGCAGCTGCCGGCCAGCTATCGGCAGATCGCCCACGGCGCCGCGCCGGGCCCGGGTGCGGCGGTTGCACGGCAGGCGATGACCCTGCTGGCGAGGCTCAATCCGGCCATCGTCGAGGCCCTGCTGGCCGAGCCGAAGGACGATCCCGCACTGTGGGCACTGACCCTGCGCTTCCTGCAGGGCTGGATGGCCACACGCAAGGCCTTCGTCGACGCGCCGC
Source organism: Stenotrophomonas sp. 05L44_2 (assembly GCF_056665995.1). Lineage (NCBI taxonomy): Bacteria > Pseudomonadati > Pseudomonadota > Gammaproteobacteria > Lysobacterales > Lysobacteraceae > Stenotrophomonas > Stenotrophomonas sp. 05L44_2. The sequence goes on along the minus strand of NZ_JBFTNR010000003.1, from coordinate 16,182 downwards.
AGTACGACTATGTGGGCACCAAGACCAAGCTGGAGCGCCTGAACACCTCGGTGATGAATGCCCATGTGGATGGGCGCCTGATCAGCTTCATGGATCATCACCGCGCCGATGCGCGGGCATTGGCGGGCGTGATCGCCAACCGGCAGAAATTCCCGGTGGACAAGTTCGAGAGCGTGCGCGAGTCGTTCCCGGTGATGATCGCCAGCATCCGCGAGTTCGGCGAATACATGCCGCTGGCGCCGGACCTGTTCGACGTGCTGGTGATCGACGAAGGCTCGCAGGTCTCGGTGGCGCAGGCGCTGCCGGCGCTGCTGCGCGCGCGCAAGGTGGTGGTACTGGGCGATTCCAAGCAGTTCTCCAACGTCAAGGCTGCCAACGCCAGCATCGCGCTGAACGACAAGTACCGCTCGGACCTGGTCAACTATTTCCGCACCAACGTCAGCCAGCAGGCCGACGTGCTGGAACGGTTGGCCATGTTCGATGTGAAGCGCTCGGTGCTGGAGTTCTGCTCGCTCTCGGCCTCGTACTCGGTGATGCTGCGCAAGCATTTCCGCAGCTATGCGGAACTGATCGGGTTCTCGTCCTCCACCTTCTACAACCACCAGCTGCAGGCGCTGAAGATCCGCAGCCGGCCGCTGCAGGAAGTGATCCGCTTCAGCCAGGTCGATGCCAGTGGGCACCGCACCAGCCGCAGCACCAACGACGCCGAAGCGGCGTTCATCGCCGAGCGCCTGGTGGAACTGCTGGATACGGATGCGCCGCCCACGGTGGGCATCATCACCCCGTTCCGCGAGCAGCAGACGCTGTTGTCCAAGACGCTGTTCAACCATCCGCGCGGCCGCGAGTTCGAAGAGCGGCTTCGCCTGAAGGTGATGACGGTCGACTCCTGCCAGGGTGAGGAACGCGGGCTGATCTTCTATTCGATGGTGGCGACTGCCGGCCAGGATGCGCTGAACTACATCTTCCCGGTCAGCCTGAGCGGCGCGGTGGATGCGGTGGAAGACAAGCTGAAAGTGCAGCGCCTGAATGTCGGCTTCTCCCGTGCGCAGGAGGCGATCTGGTTCGTCCATTCGATGCCGGTGGATGCGTTCCGCGGCGCGATTGGCCATGCGCTGCGTTACTACGCCAGCCAGCTGGACCGTCCCGCGCCCGACGCCGCGCAGACCGATGCGCGCAGCCCGATGGAATCGAAGGTGCTGCAGTGGCTGCAGCAGACGCCGTTCGTGCTTGCCCATGGCGATGCGGTCGAGATCATTCCGCAGTTCCCGGTGGGCGACTACCTGCGCCAGCTTGACCCGACCTATCAGCACCCGGCGTGGCGGGTGGACTTCCTGGTGACCGTGCAGACCGTGCGCGGCGCGCTGCAGATCGTGATCGAGTACGACGGCTTCGAATTCCATTTCCGCCGCGACAAGCCGGTGCATGTGGGCAACCACGAGCGCTATCTGGTGGAGGCTGATGTCGAGCGCCAGCTGACCCTGGAAAGCTACGGCTACCGCTTCCTGCGCATCAACCGGTTCAACCTCGGCAGCGACCCGGTGCAGACGCTGTCCGACCGGCTCTATCGCCTGATTGAAGTGGCCGGCACGGAGATCCGCTCGGCAGCGGTCGATCAGGTGATCGAGCAGGTGCAGGGGCTGGAATCGAAAGAGAAGAAAGTCTGCAGCCGCTGTGGGCAGATCCGCAGCCAGGAAGAGTTCTTCGACCCTGACCTGCGCGCCGGTGCCGGCGGGGTGGGACGGATCTGCATGCCCTGCAAGGCGGGCTAGGCGGTGCTGCCGGGTGCCAGCGTGCGCACGGCCACCGCCGCCAGCCTGCGGCTGACCAGCCCGTAGAGTTCTTCCAGTTCGGCCGCGCGCGCGTCGGTCATGTTGGTACCGAACAGTACCCGCGACAGCGCCGCCTTGTGGGTGTCGGCAGGATAGCGCGCCCGCGCCCGGTACACGGCCTGCAGCACCAGCCAGGCCAGGCGGAACCCGCCCCCGGGCAGGGGACGGACCACGCGGTCATAGACCTGCCAGAACTGGTATTCGGCCTCCAGGTCGACCGCCGGTGCTGCGAACGGCACCGGACGCGCACGTCCATGGGCGCGCCTGCGAACCGGAGGGAAACGGGGGTTGTGCTGTGCCATGCGTACAGGATGACCCAGCAACATTGTGGGAACCTTGCGTTGGTGCCGGAATATCAGTGCTGATTGTGCAAAGTGCGGCGGATGGCCCGCTTGGGTGGAGCGATTCCGCCGGGCATGGCCCGGCGCTACCGGATTGCGTGCGGCGAAGGGCCCCGCTTGGGTAGATGCCAACCTTGGTTGGCAAGGCGCGTCGGCGCCGGAGGGATTYCGCCGGGCATGGCCCGGCGCTACCGGATTGCGTGCGGCGAGGGGGCCCGCATGGGTAGATGCCAACCTTGGTTGGCAAGGCGCGTCGGCGCCGGAGGGATTTCGCCGGGCATTGCCCGGCGCTACCCAGCCTGCCGCGAAGTGCATCCACGCATGGCGTGGATCTACTTAGAAGGTTATCGAGGTGCTGAACATCACCTGCCGGGGGGCGCTGCGCTGCAGGGTCTGGTAGTCGCCCGAGAACGACGAGCCGGCGATGGTGGCGGTGCCGATGTTGTTGCGGTTGAACAGGTTGCTTACGTCCAGCCGCAGCTCCAGCCCCGGCAGCAGGCTGTCCGGGCCCAGGGTGTAGGCCGTGTACGCGTTGACCTGCCAGAACGTCGGCACGCGGATGTCGTTTTCATAGGTGAAGGGCTGGCGCAGGTATGAGGTGCTGGTGGCACCGAAACGCCAGTCGCCGAAGTGCGCGGACAGATCGCTGACCAGCGACAGCTGCGGGTAGCCCGGCTGCGCGTTGCCCTTGATCGGGTACACGGTATCGCCCACCACAAAATCGCTGTCGTAGTACGAGCGCGCCAGCGCGATGCCCTGGTAGAACTGCAGGTGGTCGGTCAGGTCGGCGGTGATGCCGAGGTCGGCGCCGATCACGTGCATCTTCGGCATCAAGCGCACCGTGTTGATCTGCGCGAATTGTGTGCCGATGGCCGCCGACAGCAGGCGGTTGCGGATGTCGTTGTAGAACACATCACCGGTCACGGTCAGGCGGTCGAAGCGGTGGCTGGCGCCCACGGTCAGGTTCCAGTTCTTCTCTGGGCGCAGGGTGCCGGCCACGCGGTCGAACTCTTTCTGGTCACTGATGGTCCAGGCCGACGCGGTGTAGCCGATGTTGCCGCGCTGGGCCACGCGATAGCCGTTCATGGTGTTGACCAGGTCGATGAAGGCGTCGGTCCGCTCGGTCGGGCTCCAGTACAGCGACACGTGCGGCAGGAAGTTGCTCTTGGCGCGAAGCGTGCCGGACACCGGCCGCTCCGCTGCGTCGCCGATGCCACCACCGGTGGTAGTGAAGTCCACGGCCTTGAAGCCCAGCCCCAGCACCAGCGTGTCGGTGACGGCGTAATTGTCATGCAGGTAGAACTGCCTCGAGCGGGTCACCCAGCTGGATGCGTTGTCGGTCTGGAACGCCGGCCCGTACACATCGAACGACCCGGTCGCCTTGAGTGGTTTGCCCTGCCCCAGCAGCGGCTGCTGGTACCACTCGGTCTTTGCGGCCGCCTTGCTCTTCTCCTGCCAGAAACCGGTGGTGAGGGTGTGCGCACCGGTCTCGAACTGCAGGTTGAACATGCCACCGAGGCGATTGAGGTGCGGCGTCTGTACCTGTTCGGAGAAAGGCGCGCCGTTGGGCGAGGGCACGGTCGGGTCGGTCAAGGTGGCCTGGGTGTGGCTGTTGGCGTTGTACAGCTGCACGTTGCCGCTGAGCGCGGGCGTGATCTGGAAGCGATGGTTGATCGACGCGACGCGGTCGCGGGTCACCTGGCCGGTGTCGTAGGGAATCAGCTCGGACAGCTCGCCGCAGGTGTAGGCGCCGCAGGACGTGTCGGCGTTCTCCGGCGAGGCCACGTAGTACGCCCATGCATAGTCCGGATAGAAGCTGTCGGCCTTCCAGCCCAGCTTGCGGATCATGTCGAAGGAAATGTTGTTGTAGCCCCACACCGCGGCCTTGCTGTCGGACAGGAACACGGTGAAGTCACCCCACGCCACATCCTGCTGCGCCTTCAGGTCACCGCGCAGGAACTTCTGGGTGCCGGCGCCCTGGTACTTGTCGGCCGACACGCGCTGCAGGTCGACCAGCAGCTTCGGGCCGTGTTCGCCCAGCTGGCCGCTCTGGCCCGAGACCGTGGTGACCCGCGTGTTGTTGCTGCCCACGCCCTGCTTGATGCGCAGGCTGGGGTTGTCCTGCAGGTCGCGCAGGCGGTACTCGAGGCTGCCGCCATTGACGCTGCTGGAGAACACACTGACCGGTGCACCGCCCGGGCTGACCGTGATCGAACCGATGCCATCGGGCACACCGACGTTGACCACGCTGGTGCCGGTAAGCGAGAGGAAGCCGTTGTCGTTCAGCGGCACGCCTTCGAAGGTGATGCCCATTTCATTCATGCGGAAACCGCGCACGAACAGGCTGGTGGCGGAAATATCCAGCCCCAGCCCGTCGGTGGCGGTGTAGCTGGCACCCGGCACGTTCTTCAGCATCGACAGGCCGTTGTTGCCGGACACCATCGCATCCAGGTCGGTGGCGTTGATGACGTAGCGGTTCGGGCCGACCACCTGGGTGGGCGCGACAGCAGCACCGCGTGGGGTGGCGATGACCTGCAGCGCGTTCAAGGTGGCGGGGGTGTCGTGCGCGGCGTCGGTGGATTCGGCAGCGTGCAGCGGTGCAACGAGGGCGGTGCCGATTGCCAGGGCAAGAAGCGTAGGTGGAGTGTTCATGGCCAGATCCAAGTTGCAGGGAGAAGAGGACGCAGGCGCACGCCCAGCGCGATGCAGCGCCGGATGGCGATGCAGTGGCTGGTGACGCGATTGCGTTGAAGGCGGGAACGGCGCTGCGCGCGCGCCGGTCAGCGGCAGACGAAGACGATCAGCTGCCGAACGATTCGATGGCGTGATTTCGACGTGCGGAAGTGTTGCATCGGACCGCCACATCCGCCATTGCACCGTGGGAAAGCGCGGTTATACGCAGGTATCGCTTTCGATGCCGCGCTATCACCTGCACGTTGCAGCGTGATGTCTGTGCGCTCGGTCAGCCTTTCGACTATTCGTGCCTGGCTCGACTTGCGCCGCCCTGGACGCTGAATGATCATGTCGGCGGCGGCCGCGCGGATATCTGCGATGCCTTCCGCACGCGCTGCCATGCAAGGCTCCGACGCGTTAACTCGACACTTCAAAGGACGAACGTCATGTTGAATGGATTGAAACCGCTCGCCGCAACTGCACTTTGCCTGCTCGGCCTGTCCGCCTTCGCCGAAAATGCCGCCGCCGCGCAATGGGTCGACAGCGGCCGCACTGCGTACTTCAAGCAAAGCCCCTTCTCCAGCGCATGGGAACACACCTGCACGACCGGCGGCACGCCGATCCAGGACTTCCCGGGCACCTGCGCCAACGATCCGTTCAGCGGCTGGACGACCAACTACAACGCCGCCAGCGCATCAGCCAACAACCAGCTCAATGCCTGCCACTTCGACTCGCAGAAGCTCGGCTCGGCCTGCTACGGCCTGGCGTATGCGATCAATGGGCAGGTCTACGCTGGCGGCCTGCCTGCCAGCTGCAACGTCGGTGCCCGTGCGGTGGTGGTTTCGACCCGCATGGAAACGATCGAGATCCAGAACCATGAGCTCGATGTAGAGAGCGCCCAGTCGGGCAACGAGTACGTCTGCCAGTAAAACCGTTGGTGGGACGCCGCCACCGTGCGTGGCGGCGTCCTTCTTCGTATTGCCGGCTTCTTACTGCAGCACGAAGCGCTCGATCGCCTTGGCCACGCCTTCATCGGCGTTGGTGGCGGTCTCGAAGCGCGCCACGGCCTTTACCGCATCGATGGCATTGCCCATCGCCACGCTGGTGCCGGCGTACTGCAGCATGGTGAGGTCGTTCTCCTGGTCGCCGATGGCCATCACGTTGGCGCGGTCGATGCCCAGGTGCTCGGCCAGCTTCTGCAGGCTGGGCCCCTTGCCGGCGCGGTGGTCGAACACTTCCAGGAAGAACGGCGCGCTCTTCAGCACCGCGAAGCGCTCGGTCAGCGCGGCCGGCAAGCGCGCGATGGCAGCATCCAGCACGTCCGGCTCGTCAATCATCATCAGCTTGATGAAGGACATGCCCGGGTCCATGTCGGCCACGCGGCGGTACGACAGTGGCATGCGCGAAAGATGCGAGTCGGCCACGGTGTAGATGCTGATGTCCTGGTTGGGCGTGTACATGCGCGTGGCATCGAGCGCCTGGAAGTGCACGCCAATCTCGCGGGCCACGTGTTCGCAGTACACGAAGTCATCGAAGCTGAGCGGATACTCGACCACCGTCTCGCGCGGGCCGATGCGCTGCACGAGGCCACCATTACAGGCGATGCAGTAATCATCGTCGCCCTCGATGCCAAGTTCGTGCAGGAACGGCGCCAGCCCCGGAACCGGGCGGCCGCTGGTCAGCACGATATGCACGCCCAGCGCGCGTGCCCGGGCGATGGCCTGCTTCACGCGCGCGGTGAGCTTGTGGGCGGGGTCCAGCAGGGTGCCATCCATATCGATGGCGACCAGTTCGATGGTCGATTGCCTGCGACCCATGTCCATCATCTTCAGCCAGTGCGGGGGACGCCCATTTTAGGCCAGGCGGCCTGGCAACGCCGGCCTCATGCATCGTTCACCTCTGCGCGGCGCTGGCCGGGGATACTCGTGGGGCCTGTGCGTCCCCCACCGCAGGACGGCCCTATCGACCGCCCTTCCCTGGACACTCTTTCGACGCATGACCTACCAAGCGCCCGACGCCACTGACACCGCCCCTCTCGCCCAGCAGATTGAAGACCTGATCGACGGCCTGCCCGGCGACCATATCCGCGTCGGCACGCTGCTGCATGCGCTGGGCGACGAAGGCCTGATGCTGGTGGTGATCCTGCTGTCGGCGATCTTCCTGATTCCAGTATCGATTCCCGGGCTGAGCACGGTGTTCGGTGCGTCCATCCTGCTGATCGGCCTGAGCCGCGTGCGCGACCGTCCGTTGTGGGTGCCGCAGCGATTGGCCGACAAGCAGATCGCCACCGACAAGCTGAAAGCCAACCTGGGCCGTGCCCTGAAATGGGTGCACCGCATGGAGCGGTTGTCCCGGCCGATGCGGCTGGCAGCGATGGTGCGCTCGAAGAAGATGATGCGCTTGAACAACCTGGCGCTGGTGTTCGCCACGATCCTGCTGATGCTGCCGGCCGGGCCGATTCCCTTCAGCAACACGCTGCCGGCGCTGGCGCTGATGTCCTTTGCGATCGGCTTCATCCAGCGCGATGGCGCAGCGGTGGCGGCCGGCTATGGCTTCGTGGTGGCGTCGGTGGTGTACTTCGGTGTGCTGCTGGGTGGCGTGGGCTTTGCGGCCGAATCGGTGTTCAGTGGCTTCCGCAACGGATCATCGGCGCTGTAGAGCCGAGCATGGGCTCGGCCCTACAGCACGGGTGATGCGCGGGCGACCGGCTACTTCGCCGACACCCGCCACACCACGTCGCCCACATCATCGGCGACCAGCAGCGCGCCCTCCGCATCGATGGCCATGCCCACCGGCGCGCCCATCAGCGTCTTCTCATCCTTGGACGCGAACCCGCTCACCACCGCTTCCGGGCGGCCGGCCGGCTTGCCGTCCTTGAACGGCACGTACACCACTTCGTAGCCGCTCAGTGGCGAACGGTCCCAGCTGCCGTGCTCGCCGATGAAGGCACCGCCGTGGTACTTCGCCGGCAACGCCTGGCCGGTGTAGAACAGCAGGCCCAGCGGTGCCACGTGCGAGCCGATGGCGAAGTCCGGGCGGATTGCCTTGGCCACCAAGTCCGGCCGCTGCGGCTGCACGCGCTCGTCCACATGCTGGCCGTAGTAGCTGTAGGGCCAGCCGTAGAAGCCGTGCTCCTGCACCGAGGTGAGGTAATCGGGCACCAGGTCGGCGCCGATCTCGTCGCGTTCGTTCACCACCGCCCACAGCTTGCCGGTGCTCGGCTCCCAGTCCAGGCCGGTGGGGTTGCGCAGGCCCGAGGCGTAGATGCGGCTGCCGCTGGTGGCCACGTCCACTTCCAGCACCACCGCGCGGCGGTACTCGACCGCCAGGCCGTTCTCGGTGATGTTGCTGTTGGAGCCCACGCCCACGTACAGCTTGCTGCCATCGCGGCTGGCCAGCAGTTCCTTGGTCCAGTGGTGGTTGATGGTGCTGGGCAGGTCGGTGAACTCGCTGCCCTTGTCGGACATGCGGGTTTCGCCCGGCACGTAGTGGTATTTCATGATGTTGCCGGTGTTGGCCACATACAGCGTGTCACCGATCAGCTGGATGCCGAACGGCGAGTGCAGGTTTTCGATGTACACGTGCTGGGTCCAGGTGCCGGTGCCCGGCGCGCGCCGCAGCAACGTGACCCGGTTGCCGCCCTTGCCAGCCTTGCCCGAGCGCGCCTTCACCTTGCCGGCGATCCACTGCTTGGGCGTGGTGACCGGCTCTTCACCGGGGCCGTTACCCTCCACCACCAGCACATCGCCGTTGGGCAGGGTCAACAATCGCCGCGGGTGCTGCAGGTTGGCAGCGATGCGTTCGATCTTCAGGCCGTCGGCCACCGACGGTGCCTGTCCCTCGGCCCAGCCCACGCCCTTGGGCACCTGCATCGGCGGCATCAGGTAGTTCTGCGGCGCGGGCAGCGGTGGCTGTGCACCGGACTGGTCGGCCGGGTGGTATTCGGCTTTTCCGGCACACGCGGCCAGCGCCAATGCCAGCGAAAGCACGCCCACGGCAGGCAGGATGCGCTTAGCCATGACGGGCTCCTTGCAGCACCGGCTGCTGCAGCGAAAGCACGATGAAGCCAAGCGCGATCAGTGCCACCGTCAGCGCGGAGAGGATGGTGCCCGGCACGGCCGCCGCATAGGCATCGCGGCTGTGCACGAAGGCGTTCCAGACGGCCAGCACGATGGCGACCAGGTTGAGCAGGAAATCGAGGCGGTCGGTGCCGGTGGCGGTGCCGTTGCGGCGCCAGACCGCGAACAGGTTGATCAGCCGCGGCAGGATGGCGATCAGCAGGCCGAAGGTGATCAGCCACGCCGCCGACTTGCCCCACATCACTTCAGCGGTGTTGAGGTAGAGGATGTCGAAAATGAGGCCGGCCACGAAGAAGCCGAACGGTATCGGATTCAACAGGCTGAAGAGTGTTGTGCCGAGGCCGCGATGGGCCTGGGCGACGGGGTTGACCATGGTCGTGCTCCGTTCGGGGAAGGGGTGCACGGGCTGTAGTAGCACAGGGGGGCGGGAGGGGGTGCGATGACGCCCTGCTGCCATTGCCTGGGCCGTCGCGCACGCGCCACGCTACGTCGGTTCGGTGTGCCGTATCTCATGGAATGGCAGCATGGTCTCGAAGCCGAATTCGTGTTCCATGCTGATGCGGACCAGGCCGCCAATGGCGAACCAGCTGGTATTGGCGTGCACATCGATGCCATGCCAACCGCCCCCTGCCAGCAGATCCAGCGTCTGCGCCCGGGGCATCTTTGTCCTTTCCTCCCGCAGCAGCGCGCGGCGGTGCCGCTTCATCAGCAGGCGGAGCTGCTTCACCGTGGTGATGTTGAATGCGGTGAGCTCCGGCAGCAGCTCGGCGATGTCGGCGTCGGTCCAGTAATCGTGGCGACGGTGATACATCGACAGCACCACCTTGCGGATGGTGGCCACGGTGAGTGGGGCCAGATCGGCGCGGGCGCGGGCATTGGGGCGTTTCATCCGGTGTCCTCCGGGGAGCCTGGGCATGGTGGCATGGCGGTGGGGTTCCGGTGCGGGTGGATTGTGCCAACCAAGGTTGGCACCTACCGGGGCACCGACCAGAGCGGCGCAGTCGTCATTACAAGGCGGCATAAGTGTTTGTGACGTATTTGGCACATCCGCACATCGACTGCGTGAAGAGGTAGGGGGTTGTTCGTTGTGTCGCGTTTGGCTCGTTGCGATGGGGCAGATCCGCCCCGCCGTCCTGCCATGCCGATTCACAACAGAAGGATTCGTGTATGAAGCGACACACGCAACGCTCCGCGCCACCGCGCTCTGCGCGCTTGGCCCTGGCCACTGCCCTGGTACTCGGCAGCCTGGCCGTTACCGCCCAGGCGCAACAGGCCGACCCACTGGCGGGTATCCAGTGGCATCTGCTCAATACCGGGCAGACGGTGCCGGCCGATACGCTGCCGGTGGCCGGCAACGATCTCAACGTCGATGGCCTGTTCCGCAATGGCATCCGTGGCCAGGGCGTGGTGATCGGCATCGTCGATGACGGCCTGCAGATCGCCCACCCGGACCTGGCCGCGAACGTGGCGGCGGTAGCGGGCAAGAACTTCGCCAACGGCTCCAACAATCCCACGCCGTCCAATCCCGATGCTGACAACCACGGCACGATGGTGGGCGGCATCGCCGGTGCGGTGGGCGCCAACAACCTGGGCGTGCGTGGCGTGGCCCCGGCGGCAACGCTGAAGGGCTTCAACGTGCTGGCCTCCAATGCGCAGGGCAACCAGCAGAGCAACATCGAATACGCCTGGTGGGATGGCGCCGAGTCGGCCGATGTGCAGGTGTTCAACAACAGCTGGGGCGCTGGCCCGGGCAACCCCAACCTGCCAGTGGCCTACAGCCAGAACACGGTGAGTTCGTACGAGCAGGCACTGTCGGGCACGCGCGGTGGCCGCGGCGGCATCTACGTGAAGTCAGCCGGCAACAACTTCAACAACGCCTCGATCAGCCAGACCCAGGACGTCTGCACCACCGATACCAAGAACCGCAACACCGGCTGTGTGCCGGCTGGCCGCGATCCACGCAACAACCTGTTCAACGTGATCACCGTGGGTGCGGTGCGCGCCGATGGCGTGCGTTCGTCGTACTCGTCCACCGGTTCGGCACTGTGGGTGTCGGCCTTTGGTGGCGAGTACGGCCTGCAGGCGCAGTACGCACCGAACCTGGTGGCACGTGCGTACGATCCGGCCATCGTCACCACCGACGTSACCGGCTGCRCGCAGGGCAGCAACAAGAACRCSARCCKSCRGAACACGYTGGACRGCRACCTGTCGGCSATCGACAGCACCTGCAACTACACCGCGAAGATGAACGGTACGTCGGCGTCGGCGCCGATGGTGTCGGGCGTGGCGGCGCTGGTGCTGGAGGCCAACCCGAACCTGTCCTACCGCGATGTGAAATACATCCTCGCCACCACGGCCACCCGCAACCATCCGAACCAACCGGCGGTGACGCTGGCCGACGGCCGCACGCTGGTGCCGGGCTGGACGGTGAATGCAGCAAACCGCGCTTACAGCAACTGGTACGGCTTCGGTGTGGTCAACGCGGCGCGCGCCGTGCAGGTCGCCGAGAACTTCCAGTCGCTGGGCCCGCTGCTGGATACGGGTTGGCGCACCACCACGCGCACGGTGGCCATCGGCAAYACCTCSGCCGCCGCSGCGCGSYTGACCTTCCAGSTSGCCAATGGCGCACGCAACATCGAGTCGGTGCAGCTGGGCTTCCGGGTGAACCACAGCAATACCCGCCAGCTGCAGTTCGTGCTTGTTTCGCCCAGTGGTACGCGCAGCGTGGTGCAGCCGGCCTTCACCGCCATCGGTTCGGGTACCAATGGCGTGCAGCGCAACTTCACCAACTGGGATCTGCTGTCCAGCAATGCCTTCCTGGATGAAAGTGCCACCGGCACCTGGACGCTGGAAGTGACCGACATGGGGCAGGCCGCGAATGCTGCATCGCGCGGCAACCTCGAATTCTTCAAGATCCGCGTTCTGGGGCACTGATGATGAAAACGACCATTCTGTTGAGCACGCTCGCCTTCGCGGCGATGACCTCCCCTGCCTGGGCACAGAGCTCGGGGCAGACCCCACCGGCACGGAGCCTGTCCACCGTGGATGCACAGGAACTGAAAGCTTCGGCCACCGGCCGTTCGTTCGACGTGGGCGGCACGCGTTTCCAGCTGTCCCCGTCGACCACGGTGCAGCAGGCTGCGGGCGGCCAGTTCCGGATCACGCCGCAGGCAGCGGCCACCACCAGTTCGCGCAGCAAGCGTTCGCTGGATGGCGCGGCAGCAGCCGGCGCTGATGCCGGCGCCGGCAAGTTCGCCGCTGCGGTGTCCAACGATGGTGCGCCAGTGGTGGCGACCTCGCGGGTGAAGGTGTTCTTTACCGATGCGGCATCTGCACAGCGCGCGGCAAAGGCCACGGGCGGCACCGTGGTGAAGGTGTCCAGGGCTGCCGGTCTGGCCATCGTGGAATACCCGTCGGTGAACGCGGCGCTGGATGCGAGCACCCGGCTGCTGTCGACTGCGGGCGTGCGCGCGGCCGAGCCGGACGTGGTGCAGTGGGAAGAGAAGAAGTGATCTAGGGCGTTGCGTGGTGCCCCCGGCCGGTTGGCTCTCCTGGCTGGCCGGGGGATTGGCGAGCGGGAGGGCGTGCCGACCAACGGTCGGCATGCACCAGATTCCCAATGTCGGCACCCGCCAGAATCAGGATGTCGGCACCCATCAGATTCATTCATCGCGTGTCGACCAAGGTCGACACCTACCAGGGCGATGCGTCGTTCAGCGTGCGGCGACGCTCGCGCTGTGCGGCAGCTTGCACGCCGCCAACGCTTCACTGCCTGCGGCCGGATGTTCCGGCTCCAGCAGCAACCGCTGCACGTCCGAGAACAGCTGCTCCACCGGCATGCCGTAGGGCGCGAACAGGCGCAGGCGACCTTGGCGGTCGAACACGTAGCCGCCGGCGATGTGGCTCATCGTGTAGGTGTCCGGCAGCTGTCCGGGCTCTTTCTCGTAGAACGCCTTGAAGTCGCTGGCCATCGCCGACAGCTGTGCCTCGTCACCGACCAGTGCCATCGCCTTCGGGTCGAACGCGTGCACATAGGTGTGCGCGACTTCGGGGGTATCGCGCGCCGGATCGACGCTGACGAATACCACCTGAAGCTGGTCTGCATCCTTGCCCATCAGGTGCTTGACCTGGCTCAGTTCGACCATGGTGGTCGGGCACACGTCCGGGCAGCTGGTGAAGCCGAAGAACAGGTAGGTCACCTGCCCCTGCAGGTCCTTCGGGCCACGCAGGGTGCCGGCGCTGTCAGGCATGGTCCAGTGCTGGCCCAGTTCCTCGCAGGCGATGTCCTTGGAATAGAAATCCATGCGCGACTGCGCGCTGCAGCCGGCCAGCAGGCCGAGTGCGAAGCCTGCGGCAAGCAGCGGCAGGCGCAGGGAACGAACAACGGAAGCAACACGCATCACGGGTACCACCAACACGAGGTGGGCGCGGTCTCGGTCAGGCCTGCCCTGGGGGAAGAGAGGGCTGAGGTGCCAGGGCGATCGCGCACTCCTTGCCGATCGCCCCGGCCACGGTCAGTTGATCATCATGTGGTAGTGCATGCTCCAGATGATCCAGATCGACAACGCGACCACGATGAACAGGATCACCAGGGTGAACACGAAGCTGGCGAGGTTCCAGCCACCTTCGGACTTGCGGTCCATGTGCAGGAAGTACACCAGCTGCACCAGGATCTGCGCGACCGCGAAGCCGACCAGCAGGAACAGGGTGACCGGCCGCGACAGCACCGGGTTCATCACCAGCGCGAACGGCACCACCGTCAGCAACGCGCACAGCACGAAGCCGATCAGGTAGGACTTGGTGGAACCGTGCGCATTGCCGGCGCGCGAGGTTTCGACGTGGGCCATGTCAGAAGGCTCCGATCAGGTAGACRAAGGTGAAGACGCAGATCCASACCAGRTCCRGGAAGTGCCRGAACAGGCTCAGGCAGGACACGCGGGTGATGTTGGTCGGGGTGAGGCCGCGGCGATACACCTGGTGCATCACCACCGCCATCCAGATCAGGCCGCTGGCCACGTGCAGGCCGTGGGTGGCAACCAGGGCGAAGAACGCCGACAGGTAGGCACTGGTGCTGGGACCGGCACCTTCATGGAGGAGGTGCGAGAACTCGTACAGCTCCATGCCGATGAACGAGGCACCGAGCACGAAGGTCACGCCCAGCCAGCGCAGCACCGCCGCCTTGTCCAGGCGGTGCATGGCCAGCACGGCCTGGCCATAGGTGATGCTGGACACCAGCAGGATGAAGGTCTCGGCCATCACGAACGGCAGCGAGAACAGTTCCTTGCCGGTCGGGCCGCCGGCGTAGGCGGTGCTGAGCACCGCGTACGAGGCGAACAGCGAGCCGAACAGCACCAGGTCGGACATGAGGTATACCCACATGCCGAACACCTTCATGCCGCCCTGGTCGTGGGCGTGATCGTGCTCGTGATGGTCGTCGTGGACCAGCACATCGCTGTCCAGTTGCGGACGGGTCAACAGGTTCATGCGCCTGCCTCCTGCAGCTTGGCGTGGTTGGCCGCTTCGGTACGCGCCACCTCTTCGGAGCTGACGTAGTAATCCACGTCCTCGTTGTAGGAGCGCGCGATCAGGGTGGCGATCATCGCGATGAAGCTGGCACCGGCCATCCACCAGATGTGCCACACCAGGGCGAAGCACAGCACCAGGATCCAGACGTTGAGGATCAGCGGCACACCGGTGTTCTTCGGCATGTGGATCGGTGCGTACTTCTTCGGCGGCGGCGGCAGGCCGCGTTTCTTCGCTTCGTGGAAGGCGTCCAGCTCATCGGTCTTGGGCACCACGGCGAAGTTGTAGAACGGCGGCGGCGACGGCGTGGCCCATTCCAGCGTGCGKGCATTCCACGGGTCGCCGGTGAGGTCGAGGTTGCGCTTGCGGTCGCGCACGCTGACGTAGATCTGCACCAGCATCAGGATGATGCCCGCGAACACGAACAGCGCACCGATGAAGGCGGCGATCAGGTACGGCGTCCATGCCGGGTTGTCGTACTGGTTCATGCGCCGGGTCATGCCCATGAAGCCCAGCAYGTACAGCGGCATGAAGGCCASGTAGAAGCCGATCACCCAGCAGGCGAAGGACCACTTGCCCAGGCGCTCGTTGAGGGTGAAGCCGAACACCTTCGGGAACCAGTAGACGAAGCCGGCCAGGTAGCCGAACAGCGCACCGCCGATGATGGTGTTGTGGAAGTGCGCGAYCAGGAACAGGCTGTTGTGCAGYAGGAAGTCCGCGCCCGGGATGGCCAGCAGCACRCCGGTCATGCCACCGATGGTGAAGGTGACCAGGAAGGCGATGGTCCACAGCATCGGCACGCTGAACTCCACGCGGCCGCCGTACATGGTGAACAGCCAGGTGAAGATTTTCACGCCGGTGGGGATGGCGATGATCATCGTCATGATGCCGAAGAAGGCATTGACGCTGGCACCGGRGCCCATSGTGAAGAAGTGGTGCAGCCAGACGAKGAASGACAGGATGCCGATCGCCAGGGTGGCGCCGACCATCGACTTGTAGCCGAACAGCTTCTTGCGCGAGAAGGTGGCGGTCACTTCAGAGAAGATGCCGAACGCCGGCAGCACCAGGATGTASACCTCCGGGTGGCCCCAGGCCCACACCAGGTTCACGTACATCATCGGGTTGCCACCCAACGTGTTGGTGTAGAAGTTGAAGTCCAGGTAGCGGTCCAGGGTGAGCGCACCCAGGGCTACGGTCAGGATCGGGAAGGCGGCGATGATGATCACGCTGGTGACCAGCACGGTCCAGGTGAACACCGGCATCTTCATCAGCGTCATGCCCGGCGCACGCATGCGCAGGATGGTGATGAACAGGTTGACGCCGGTCAGCAGGGTACCGATGCCGGAGGCCTGCAACGCCCAGATGTAGTAATCGACACCGACCCCGGGACTGAACTCGATGCCCGACAGCGGCGGATAGGCGACCCAGCCGGTCATCGCGAATTCGCCAACACCCAGCGAGATCATCATCAGCGCAGCGCCGACCACGAAGATCCAGAAGCTGAAGGCGTTGAGGAACGGGAACGCCATGTCGCGCGCGCCGATCTGCAGCGGCACGATGATGTTCATCAGGCCGACCACAAACGGGGTGGCCACGAAGAAGATCATGATCACGCCGTGCGCGGTGAAGATCTGGTCGTAGTGTTCCGGTGGCAGGAAGCCATCGCTGCCCGGCCCGGCGGCCGCCAGCTGTGCGCGCATCATCAGTGCATCGGCGAAGCCGCGCACCAGCATGACC
>NZ_JBFTNR010000002.1:0-19171 GCF_056665995.1 Stenotrophomonas sp. 05L44_2 | reverse complement strand
GCCGACCAGAACGCGATGAAGCCGCCCAGCACGGCCACCACCAGCTGGGTGAACACATCCACCACCCGGCGCAGGCCGGCGCCCATGTAGCCGTGCAGCAGGAAGAAGCCGAAGTGGCGATTGGTATGCACGCCGCAGGCCGCGCCCAGGCTCATGGCGGTGGCCAGCAGCAGCAGGGTCACCGGCTCGGTCCAGCTGGGCGAATCGTTGATCACGTAGCGGGCGAACACCTGCCAGCCCTGCACCACCACCAGCCCCAGCAGCGCGGCCACGGCAACATGGATGGCGATGTCGGCGATGCGGTCCAGCAAGCGTTGGCCGKGTCCGGTGGAAATCGTCGTCTCGGTCATGGCAGTGTCCTCAGGCGGCGGCACGGATGCGGGCGACCAGCGCAGCCAGCTCGGGTTGCTGCAGGTACTGCTGCAGCAGCGGCTGGGCGGCGGCACGGAAGGCGGGCAGGTCCACCTCGTTGGCTTTCACGCCCGAGGCCAGCACCGCGCGGCGCGCGGCATCTTCGGACGCATCCCATTGCTCGCGCATCACCTTCACCGAGGCGCGCGCGGTCTCCAACAGCAGCTGGCGGTCGGCCGGCTGCAGGCGCTCGAAACTGGCGCGCGACATCAACAGCACGTCCGGCGCATACGAGTGATCGCTCTGCGACCAGTAGTGCGCGGCCTCGAAGTGGCGGCTGGAGTGGAAACTGCGCATGTTGTTCTCGGCGCCGTCGATCATGTGCGTCTCCATGCCGGAGAACGTATCGCCCAGCGACATCGGCGTCGGGTTGGCGCCGAGCAGGCGCATCAGCTGGATGAAGATGTCCGAGGACGCCACACGCAGTTTCAGCCCGTGCAGATCACCGGGCTGCACGATCGGATGCTTGGTGTTGTAGAAGCAGCGTGCGCCGGAATCATAGATGGCCAGGCCGACCAGGTCGCGGCTCTCGAAACCACGCAGCACCGCATCGGCAATGCCGCCATCCAGTGCGGCGCGCTGGTGCGCCACCGACTCGAACACGTACGGCAGACACAGCGCCTGGGTGAGCGGGAAAGCGTTGTTCAACGCACCGGCATACACGCGGGTGATGTCGATGGCGCCGAAACGGGCCATGTCGATCGCTTCCGATTCGCGACCGAGTTGGCCCGAATGGTATTGCCGCAGGCGCAGGCGACCGTTGCTTTCGCGCTGCAGGGTTTCGCCGATCCACTTCACCGCGGTCACGGTGGGATAGTCGGCCACGTGCACGTCGGTGGCCGTCAGCAGCTGGCCGCCGTCGATGGCATCGGCGGGCCCGCGGCCACAGGCCGCGAGCATCGGGGTGGCCAGCGCAGCAGCGCCGCCGGCCAGGAAATGTCGTCGTGTGATCATCTGCGCCCTCCCGCGCGTGTTCACCGGATCGTGCGGCGGTTACCCGGCCGGCACGGCCCTGCAGGCAATTTCGCCGAAGCCGGCAAACCGCACCAGCGCCGTCTGCCCCACGGTGATGTCATGGATGCCGGTGGCATTGCCGGTGGCGATCAGGTCGCCCCGTCGCAACGGCCGGCCGCGCAGCGCCGAACGGGACAACGCGAACGCATATGCCGCGCGCAGGCCGCCGGGCAGCCGGGTGGCACCACCCGTGCCGACCACCTCGCCCTCGATCAGGGTTTCGGCGCGCAGGTCGGTTTCGTCGCGGGCAGTCCAATCGGCAATCTCCGGCCCCAGCACTAGGCCGTTGTTGTTGCCGAAGTCGGACACCACCACGCGCGGGCCGAGTTCGTTGATCGTCGCCAGCGGGCTGCTGGCCACTTCCACGCCGATGTACAGGCGCGCCGGCAGCGCTTCAGCCTGCTCGGGCGTCCAGTGCAGCTGTGCGGCGGGAGCGTCCTCCAACAGCTCCAGCACGTACTCCGCCTCGACCGCGCCGAAGCCGCCGACGAACACYGGAATGTCCACTGTTCCACCGGTAGCATTTTTCAGCTGACGCGAGAAAACCGGGCCCAGCAGGCGGTCGTCCCCGGACGCATCGCGGCGCTCGGCGGCGATGTAGCCGACCTTCCAGCCCACCACCTGGTCATCCCAGCTGGCAATGGCCAGATCCTGCACCTGGTAGGCAGCCACCAGGTCAGGCGGGACAAGGCCCGGGAAGCCGGGCAGGGCCTGGCCGCCGCGGCGCGCGGTGGTGAAAGCGTGGGCGATCGCGGCCGCATCGTCCGGCGCCGGCGTCTGCCCATGTATGCCGTGTTCGTTGCTCAAGAACGGTCTCCCTCTGGCGTTGTTGCACTGCCCATCGACAGCGTCTGCAGGAGGTGTATATGGTAAACCGGTGTCATCGTGCAAGCCGCAGCGCATCACGAGCGCTTTCCGGTGACCTCGGCCACTCTGTTGTCTCCCCGTTGGAGCCCTTTCCACCATGCGTTTTTCCCGTGTGCTGTTGTTGCTGTCAGGCCTGCTGCTGACCGTCCCCGCATCCGCGGCCGATGTGCCGTTGCGCGCAGGCGAACACCTGGGCCGGGAGCTTGCCGGCGAGCAGCTGCCGCTATGGCCTGCGGGGCAGGTCCCCGGTGAAACGGGCACTGCGCGGCCGGCGCGCGTGGTCGAGCGCAGTGATGACCCGGCCCACCCCGATCGCTTCATCGACCAGGTCGATGCGCCCTACCTGCTGGTGCACACGCCGGCCCGTGCCAACGGCCGCGCGCTGCTGGTGATTCCCGGTGGCGGCTACCAGCGCGTGGTGATCGACAAGGAGGACAGCGCGCTGGTGCCGGAGTGGGTGGACCGTGCCGGCTACACCCTGTTCGTGCTGCGCTACCGCCTGCCGCAGGCCGGCCGCGACCGCCAGG
Organism: Stenotrophomonas sp. 05L44_2; assembly: GCF_056665995.1. Classification (NCBI taxonomy): domain Bacteria; kingdom Pseudomonadati; phylum Pseudomonadota; class Gammaproteobacteria; order Lysobacterales; family Lysobacteraceae; genus Stenotrophomonas; species Stenotrophomonas sp. 05L44_2. Next base: position 16,352 of record NZ_JBFTNR010000002.1, on the reverse strand, counting down.
CGGCACTGGCCGACGCGCAGCGCGCACTGCGCGTGGTGCGCGACCAGGCCGCACGGCGCAGGCTGGATGCCGACAGCGTGTCGGTGATGGGCTTCTCCGCCGGCGGCCATGTCGCCGCACGGCTGGCCACCGGTTTCGATGCGCCGGTCTACCCGCCACGCGATGCCATCGATCGCCTCAGCGCGCGTCCCGCACGCGCGGTGCTGGTGTATCCGGTGATCGACATGGGCGCGCATGCACACAGCGGCTCACGCGGACGCCTGCTGGGCGAGCAGCCCGATGCGGCGTTGGCCGCGCAGTATTCGATGCAGCAGCACGTACGCGCGGACATGCCGCCAACGCTGCTGATCCATGCCAACGATGATCGGGTGGTCAACGTGCACAACAGCGAGGTGATGGCGCAGGCACTGGCCAAGGCGGGTGTCGAACACGAGCTGCACCTGTTCGCCCATGGCGGCCATGGCTTCGGCATGCGCATGCCGCCTGATTCAACGCTGGCCGTGTGGCCGCTGCTGGCACAACGTTGGCTGCAGGCGACGGAGGCGGCACATTGAACCAGGSGGATGCCAACCTGCAGCGCCGCCGTTTCCTGCGCGACAGTGCACGCTGGGCGCTGGCCACGGCCACCCTCGCAGCGCTTCCTGCCGCCGCGGTGCCTGGGCCACGTGATGACACACAGGTGGTGGCACGCCTGCGTGGCGGCCGCGTGCGTGGCCAGCGCGAGCACGGCGTGCACGTGTTCCGTGGTCTGCGTTATGGCGCTGACACCTCCGCCTACCGTTTCCAGCCGCCACGGCGCGAGACGGGCTGGCGTGGTATCGCCGACGCCCTGGAATACGCCGCGTCTGCGCCACAGAGCGGAGCGGACGGGCCGGGCAGCGAAGATTGCCTGTTCCTCAACGTCTGGACGCCGGCATTGGGCGACGGCGGCAAGCGGCCGGTCCTGGTCTACATCCATGGCGGTGGCTTCAACAACGGCTCTGGCAGCGATCCGCTGTACGACGGCAGCGCATTGTGCAGACGCGGCGACGTGGTGGTGATCACCGTCAATCATCGCCTGAACACCTTCGGCTACCTGTACCTGGGCGCGCTCGGCGATCCGCGCTATGCGGCCTCCGGCAACGTCGGCCAGCTCGACCTGGTGCAGGCGCTGCAGTGGGTGCGCGAGCATGCAGCGGTGTTCGGCGGCGACGCCGGCAACATCACCGTGTTCGGGCAATCCGGTGGCGGCGCCAAGATCGCCACGCTGATGGCGATGCCCGCGGCGAAAGGCCTGTTCCAGCGCGCGTGGACGATGAGCGGGCAGCAGGTGACCGCCGCCGGTCCACGTGCGGCGGCGCAACGGGCTTCGATTGCGATGGAAACCGTGGCCGCGCGCGACCTGCAGGCGTTGCTGCGACTGCCGGCGGCCGAGCTGCTGGCCGCCACCCGCGCCCGCGATCCCTCGCGGGTGGAAAGCAGCGCGCTGTACTTCGGCCCGGTACTGGATGAGGTGGTGCTGCCGGTGCACCCGTTCTGGCCACAGGCACCGGCGCAGTCCGCGTCGATTCCGATGGTGATCGGCAACACCCGTGATGAGACGCGCGYGTTCCTTGGCAACGACCCGGCCAACTTCACGCTCACCTGGGAGGATCTGCCGGCGCAGCTGGAGAAGCAGCAGTTCGTCGATCTGCTGCCCTCGGTGGTGATCGCAGAATATCGACGCCTGTATCCGCACTACACGCCCTCAGAGGTGTTCTTCGCGGCCACCACCGCCGGCCGCTCGTGGCGTGGTGCGGTGGAGGAACTGGAAGCACGCGCTCGGCAGACAACCGGGGCCGCACCCACCTGGGCCTACCAGCTCGATTGGCCATCACCGGTGGAAGACGGACGCCTGCGTGCCTTCCATACGCTGGATATTCCGCTGGTGTTCGACAACGCCGGCCTGCCGGGCGCGCGTACCGGCGGTGGTGAAGACGCCCGAGCACTGGCAGCGACGATGAGCGATGCGCTGATCGCCTTTGCGCGTACCGGCGATCCCAATCACGCGGGAATGTCGCAATGGGCTCCCTATGGCGTGCCACAACGGCAGACGATGGTGTTCGATCGGCACAGCCGCGTGGTTGACGATCCACGTGCCGGCGAGCGTGCGCTCTATGCAAAAGTGCCGTTCGTGCAGCGCGGCACGCAGTGATGACACCGCGGTGCAAACATTCTGTTAACCCGCCTCGGCTAGAGTCGGTTCATGGAAGCGATGTTCACGCCACCGCCGTTCACCGGCCGCGAGCGCTTGATTGCAGGGATTGATGCCGCCGTCTGCCTGGTCGATCCGCAGGCGATCACCGGTGCGCTGCAGCGGGTGCTGCGTGAAGCCATCGTCGATCCGCTGATCGAGCTGCCGCCCTGCGTACGTCGCCCCGTGGACGGCCATTACGCGCGCCGTGAACTGTACCGAAGCGCCACGCTGGGCTACAGCGTGATCGCGATGTGCTGGGGCCCGGGGCAGGGCACGCCACTGCACGACCACGATGCGATGTGGTGCGTGGAGGGCGTGTGGCAGGGCGAGCTGATCGTGACCCCGTACGCGCTGCTGGAACAGCGTGGCGAGCGTCACCGCTTCGCTGCGCAGGAGACGCTGTACGGGCACCGTGGCAGCGCCGGCAGCCTGATTCCGCCGCACGAGTACCACACACTGCGCAACGCCAGCGACGAGGACGTGGCAGTGTCCGTGCACGTCTACCAGGGCGTGATGGAGCGCAGCGCGGTGTTCGATCCGCTGGATGACGGCTGGTACCAGCGCCGGGTGAAGGCGATGGAGACCGAGGCGTCCTGATTGCGTTCCGCCGGGCATGGCCCGGCGCTATCAGGGCTTGTGGCCCACCGATTCATCGGTAGCGCCGGGCCATGCCCGGCGGAACGCGGAATTCATCGCGGCACATCCACCACATTGTTGAGCCGCGTGACTTCCTCTCCGCCATCGGCCAGCGCAACACGCACGCGCAGGCCGCCGCGATCCCCTGCTGGCAACGGCAACGACACCACCGCCGTCTTCGGCAGCAGGTCGGTCGGTGCTGCGATCGCTGGCACTTCGGTGCGTGCGATCTCGCGGCCCCGCGCATCTTCCAGTATCGCCACGCCCACACCGCTGGCCACATGCCCAAGGCCGTGCACGGTCACGTGTACCTGGCGCCCGTCCACCCGCACATCGCCACGGCCCACGCCCAGGTCCGGACGCATTTCCACCGGCGTACCCGCAGACACACGCTCGAATTCGAAGACTTCGGTGCGACCGGGCTGGAACTGCATCGGTACCGACGCACTCGTCTCCAGCTGCACCGTACGCTCGCGCGGCCTACCGTCAATGCGGCCATCGCCATCGGCATCCACGCCACTGCGCACGCGCCAGGAACCGCTGCCCACGTTCCAGCCGGTCATGTCGGCGGCGATCACGCGCGCGCCGAGGTTGTGGCTGGTGATCGTGAAGCGCTCACGCGAGGGCGCATGCACCAGCAGTGCCACCTGTTCCGCGGCGCCCTCACGATCGAAGCGCCAGCTGACGGTGTGCCCGGGCCAGCTCTGGTTGCGCTTCAGGGCGATGCCGCCCAGCCGCGCACGCTGCAGGAACTCGCTCGGTGCTTCCACCCGGTCGGACCACCAATGGCCCTCGGTGTTCATGTACGCGCGTTGTGCCTTGGCCTGCAGGCCCTCGGCATGCAGCGCATCGATGTACTTCCGCTCGCCGCTGGCCTGCCATGCCATCAGGCTGGCGAAACCGGTCTTTCCGGCGTCGGCCTCGGCGGTCAGCAGCGGGTACCAGTCCTGCTGCCGGCCAAGTGCCTCTACATAGTTCTCGCCAAGGTTGGCCAGCGCGCCGGGGCCGCCGCGCTGCACGCGATAATCCAGTGCCTGCAGGTACTTCGCATCACCGGTCCAGCGCCATGCCGCCCAGAAGGTGTGCATCGTGTCACCGCTGCCGGAACCGTTGTTGAGTTCGCCGCCGCGGGTCGCACCCGTGGCCCAGTTGATCTCGTTGGGCAGGGTGAAGCGGCCCTTGTCGTCGGTGCCGGCGTGGGCCAGATAGCCATCGGCCAGGCCGATCACCAGCCGGCGCCCGGTCGGGTCGGCGTTGTACTGGCCCAGCAGGAATGCCGGGTGCAGCACCGGGAACGAGTACGGCTTCTGCCACTGCCAGTTGGGTTCGCGGTAGACCTTGTTGCCACCGAACCAGTTGCTGGAGAACAGCACATGGCCCTGCGGGTTGCGCAGGATGATGCGCTCGTCGAACGCCTTCACCGTTTCCATCAGCCGTTCCAGGGTCAGCGGRTCGCCCCAGTTGAGGTASAGCATCGCGCTGTTGGTGTTGATGCCTTCCTCGTAGGCATGCAGCTCGTCGGTCTCGATGGTGCTCAGGCCATTGCTGAACATGCCGTTGCGGTASACCGCGTCGGACAATGCGCTCAGCGAGGCATTCAGACGGTCCGGCTGCACGCCCATCAGGGCAAGGCCGGGCCACTGCTGGGTCAGGTCGGAATCATCGGAGATGCCACCACCGAAATCGCCGTAGGTCACCTGCCGCTGATCGATCCACCAGTCGACGAACTGCCGCACCTGCGCCAGGTCCTGCACCTGGTGGAAGGCCCACGCCGGTACGCCCTTGGGCACCTCCGGCGCGGTGTACGGCGGTCGCCCCTGGCTGTTGTAGCTGATGTAGTTCCAGTACAACCGGCCCAGTTCGTGGTCCGGGTCGACGCGCAGCAGATCGCTCAGGTCCGCGTAGACGCGCGCGTACAGGCGCTGGCGCTTGGAGGTGGTGTGTTCCTCCACGAGGAAACCCCAGTTGTCGCGCACCTGGTTGAAGCGGTCGGCCACATGCTCCTTGAGCGCATCGGCGCGTGGCTTGAACACCAGCCGCACCTGCGCACCGTCCAGTGCCTTGGCGTCGAAGCCGGGGGCAGCCGAGGCGATGCTCAACCACAGGCTGTCGGCGGTGAGGATGCGGTCGCGCAGGTCCAGCCACAGCGTGCGCTTCTGCCCCGGCTGCACCGAGACCGATACATCGATCATGTCGCGCGCCGGCCAGATCGGATCCTTGATGCGGAGGTTCAGCGGGATCAGGCCATCGTGCGTGGCCGGCAGGTCGAGCGCGGGAATATCGATGGCCACGCCATCCAGGCCGTCATGCATGTTCTCCCAGCTGTAGGCCCAGCTGCGGATCAACGGCTGGTTGGCCGGCGCATCGCCCACGCCGGAGGGAATCAGCACGTGCACGATGGGCTTGGGCTGCGTTGGCAACGAATCGGCCGGGCGCCGGCGCGAGCCCGCCCCCTTGGGCAGCGCCATCACCGTGCTGCGTTCGGCCGCCGGGTAGCGGCCTTCGATGTAGCGGCGCAGTGTGTCCAGGTTGGTGTAGTCCGGCAGTGCCTGGCTGTCGATGACATAGGTCTGCTTGACCGTGCCGTCGGGCTCGGCACCTTCGCTCACGCCATACGCCCAGATCTCCTGGATCGACGTTTCCTGTTCAACGTTGCTGAAGCGCAGCACGCCACCGGTCTGTGCCGGGATGTCGTCCACGCTGCGCACCACACCCTGCGGACGCGTGGCCAGCACCTGGGTGGCGTGCGCGGCATCGCGGCCATGGGCCAGCGTGCCGAAGGCCGCGCCGCGGATCTCCACCCGGTTGACGGTCTCGCCGGCCGGCACGGTCAGGTCCAGATGCTGGCCGCTTTCCACATACGTGTTCCAGTCCGGCAACTGGAAGTAGTCGTTGCGGCCGGGGAGGCGCGAGCGGTTGTAGACACCGGGCCAGGTGGTCTCGGCGATGCCGTCGGTGGCCTTCCACATCCACGCCTTGAGGTCGCGGGCATCGTCGAATTCGATCTTGCGGATGCGCGTGCTGGCTGCGGTCAATGGCGGTGGCGGCGCGCCTTCCCAGCCGAAGCGATGGCGCCACGCACGGTCATCGGCAGTGCTGGCAACGGCGCTTTCGGCGGCCTTGCCGCGCGCGAGCGCACTGACGGCCGCAGCATCGAGCATGCGGTCATACACGCGGATGTGCTGGAAGTCGCTGCCACGCAGGAAGTTGTAGCGGCTCTGCACCTGGTAGGGCGCCATCACCCGCCCGGCCAGGCCGAGCTGGTCCAGCGCGGCATCGTAATCGCCGCTGGCCAGCACACGCGCCACCTCGCGGCCATCGACGAACAGGCGTACACCCTGATCTTCGTCCCAGGCGAAGGCCAGGTGCAGCCACTGGTCCGCACGTGGCGGCGTGTCCATGCGGAACGACACGCGCGTGCGGGCGAGGTTGGCATCGGTGACGAACGCATCGAAACCATGCCCGTTCCAGTCGATGCGCAGCCAGGCCATGTCCCAGCTGCTGTGGTCGGCATAGCCGACGCGGAAGATCACGAACGGTGCTTCGCCCACCGCGTAGCGCGCGCGCCAGTCGAAGGCGAGGGTGCCACGCTGGGCGAGGATGTTGCCGGGTGCATCCCAGGCCAGCACGCCGTCGTCCTGCCACTGGATGGCCTTGCCGCGCGCTCCGTCGTCGACGATGTCGACCTTGTCGCGGAAGTTCGGCACCGCCTCACCCTGCGCCKCCACGGCCTCAAGGCCTTTGCCGGCATCGACATGGAACAGCAGCGTGGGCGCATCGGCGGCGGCCATCGCGGGGCCGGCAGCCAGGGCCACCGCCAGCAACAGGCAGCGGGACAGGATCGAGCGGTGCGGCATCAGGCGTTTCCTTTCAACGGGCGACGGCCGGCGAGGGCCGCCGGACCGTAGCAAGGCCACGCCGCGACGGCACCTTGCGGCGCAGCAGCGGTCGTGGCGAACGACGGCGTGCCGGGTGGCACGCCGTCGGCGTTGCTCAGAACTTGTAGCGCAGCCCCAGCAGGTACTGGCGGCCGGTCTCGGTGTACTGCAGCGGCAGGCGACCGGTCAGCGGCGAGTACACCCACTCGTCGGACGCTTCGTTGGTCAGGTTGATGCCTTCCAGGCTCAGTTCCAGCTGGTCGCTGATCTTGTAGCGGATGGATGCATCGAACACCGTGGTACCGGTCATTCCGTGGTAGCCATCGAGGTTGAAGCCGGTTTCCTGGCCCGGTGCCTGGGTCAGGTAGTCATCGCGGTTGGTGGCCGAGATGCGCCCGGCGAACTTCTCGCCCTCATAGAACAGCGTGGCGTTCCACGACGACTTCGACAGGCCGGTCAGGTCGGTCTTCATCACCGGCTGCCCGGCCGCGTTGATGTACTGGATCTTCGATTCCACCCAGGTGTAGTTCAACTGCATGCCCAGGTTGGCCCACTTGCCCGGCAGGAAGGTGAAGGGCTGGGTGTAGTTGGCCTCCACGCCGTGCAGTTCGCCGCCCGGGGTGTTGACCGGCTTGCTGTAGGTGAAGTCATCGGTGGCCGAGGCGCCGGTGCCGACCAGCAGCGAAGCCGGCAGGCCGCTGTCACTGTACGGACGCACTTCGCGGGTGGTCTGTACGAAGCTCTCGATGTCCTTGTAGAACAGGCCGATGCCGGCCATTGCGCCCTCGGCGAAGTACCACTCGAAACCAAGGTCGACATTGGTTGCGCGGATCGGATCCAGCATCGGGTTGCCGCTGGAGATGGTGCGTGCACCACCGGCCACGGCCACCGTCGCGCCCGGGGTCAGGCTGCCCAGCCCCGGACGGCTCATCACCTTGGCCGCACCCAGCCGGATCAGGAAGTCCGGGGTGACTTCCGCCACCAGGTTGAACGAGGGCAGGGTGTCATCGTAGGTACGGCTGACCGTGGTTTCGACGGTGCCGTTGGCCAGCGTCGACTGCCCGGTGGCCGACTGCTTGGTGCGCACGTAGCGCACGCCGAAATTGCCCGACAACGGCAGCGAGCCCAGTTCGGTGGAGAACTCGCCCATCAGGTAGGCGCCACGGTCCTTCTCTTCGACGCTGCGCACATTGTTGGCGCGCGGGGCGACGGCGAAGGTGCCGCTGTTGCTGTAGATGTCGAGCTGTTCGGCGATCGCATCCAGGTCCGGCACGACCCAGTTCGACGGACTGCCGCTGATGCCCTTCAGTCCGGCCTGCTCGGTCAGGTTCACCGGCACGATCTTGTTGCCGCCGGCGAAGTTGGGCACGGCCAGTTCGCTGGCGCGGCGCAGTTCGACGGTCTTGAACGTGTAGTCCTTGGCCAGCACGCCGCCCTTCAGGCGGAAGCCCGGGCTGATGTTCCAGTTGAAGTCGATCTGGCCGGTGTCGAAGTCGTTGTCCACGTACTGCGGACGCAGGCGGATCTCGGCCAGTTCCCAGCCGTTGGGATTGGTCGGGTCGATGCCGTAGTTGAGGATCGGCGCACGGCTGTTGCCGCGGTAGTCGTAGCTGTAGCCCTTGACGTCGTACTTGTCCATGATGACGGTGGTCTGCACCGGGTTCTCGTGCTTGGAGCGCGAGATGCCGATCTTGCCGGACAGGGTGAAGTCATCACCGAAGCGGTGCTGGCCGTTCAGCGCGATCTGCTTGAACTCGGTGCTCCACTCGTCGTGGCGGTTCTCGGTGCGGATGTCGACGTTGTCGAATTCGCCGTAGAGCAGTGCGTTGTCGCGGATCTCGCCGTTCTTGACGATGGTGGTCGGCTTGCCCGACAGGCGTGCGCTCGCATTGGCGCCACGGCTGAAGGAAATCGCCTCGATGTAGTGCTCGTCGCGCGTTGCGTCGATCTTCGAGTACAGCGCATCCAGCGAGATCTCGGTGGCGTCGTTCGGCTTCCACTGCAGCGAACCGGTCACGCCCAGACGCTTCTGCTCATGCTCCATCTGCACGTAGCGCGGGAAGCGCGGATGGAACACATCGGCGCCACGCGCGGCGGCGAACGGCGAGGACGCGGCGAAGTTGCCGTTGCTCGGGCCGTTGGCCCAGCGACCGGTGTTGGAGCCTTCCTCCAGCGCCTGGCGCTCGGAATAGGCCACCGACAGCAGCGCGCCGAAGGTGCCATCGGCGAAGGTGTTGGAGATCAGCGCGGCAATGCGCGGATCGGCCTTCTCGGCCATCGCGTTGTAGCTGGCCTGGCCACTGGCGGCGAAGGTGAACCCGTCGTAGTCGAACGGACGCGCGGTGCGCAGATCGACGGTGGCGCCCAGCGAGCCTTCCTCGACATCGGCCGAGGCGGTCTTGCGCACCAGCAGCTGCGAGAACAGGTCCGAGGCGAACACGTTGAAGTCGAAGCCACGGCCGCGGTTGGTGCCGCCGCTCTGGTCACCGGCGCCGACCGTGGTCAGCGCTTCCATGCCATTGATGCGCACGCGGGTGAATTCCGGGCCGAGGCCACGCACCGAGATGTTGCGGCCTTCGCCGGCCTCGCGGGTGATGACCACGCCCGGGATGCGCTGCAGCGACTCGGCCAGGTTCAGGTCGGGGAACTTGCCGATGTCCTCGGCAACGATGGCATCGACCACGCCGGCTTCGCCGCGCTTGATGTCCAGCGCCTTCTCCACGCTGGCGCGGTAGCCGGTGACGGTGACCGTATCCAGGTCGGTGGCGTTCGGGTTGGCGCTCTGCTGCTGCGCGCCGGCGTTGCCTGCCAGGGCCAGTGCGACGGCCAACGCGAGCAAGGTAACCGGTGTCTTTTTTTCATGGTTCCGAGAATGCATGCCTTTCCCCTCTCCCAAAGGTCTGGTATCGCGGCTGTTTCAGCGGGATGACACCGCTGGTCAGGCCGGACGTTAACAGCACGTTCCCGATCCGGCATCTTGCACCGCAACAGATCTGAAATGTCTCCAAGACGCTTGCAGGACAGTGCTTCCAACAGTTTGGTAGGCTAAGGGCAAGGATGGGCGGGATTGAAATGACACCGCTAGCCAATTCCACGCCCCACGCGTGGTCCACTACCACGCCGCCCAGTGTCACATGCGGGCGGCACGCGTGAAGGAGCAGAAATGGGTCGTATCGTGTGTTTCGGGGAACTGCTGCTGCGCCTGGGTGCGCCCGGTCGCGAACTGCTGCTGCAGTCGCCGCAGCTGCAGGTGCATGTCGGCGGTGCCGAGGCGAACGTGGCTGTCTCGCTGTCCCGCTTTGGACATGACGTGGCCATGGTCAGCACCGTCGCCGGCAACGCCCTCGGCGCGCATGCGCTGGCCGAACTGCGCCGGCATGGGGTCGATACGCGCGGCGTGCGCGAAGATGCCGAAGGCCGCATGGGTCTGTAYTTCCTSACCACCGGCGCGGTGCARCGGGCCAGCGAAGTGGTCTACGACCGYGCCGAYTCGGCATTCGCCWRCRGCASCGCSGCCGACTACGACTGGCCCGCACTGCTGCAGGGCGCGCAGTGGCTGCACCTGTCCGGGGTCAGCCCGGCGCTGGGCGCGGACGTGGCGCAGGCCACCCTGGCCGCAGCGCGCGCTGCGCGTGCACTGGGCGTGCGCRTGTCCTTCGATGGCAACTTCCGGCCGAAGCTGTGGCAACGCTGGGGTGGCGATGCGCGGGCGATCCTGCACGAACTGTTCGCGCAGGCCGACATCGTCTTCGCCGACTACCGCGATATCGAAGTCATCCYCGGCCAGCGTTTCGAACAGGCCGACGTGGTCGCGCGTGTGGAAGCGGCGGCAGCGGCCGCGTTCGAAGCGTTCCCGCAGCTGCAGTGGATGGCCTGCACCCAGCGCCAGACGCTGAGCGTGGACCACCATGCGCTGGGCGCGCTGCTGCTCGGCCGCGATGGCACCCGCGCGCAGGCCCCGGTACGCCAGCTGCAGGGCATCGTCGACCGCATCGGCGGCGGTGATGCCTTCGCGGCAGGCATCCTGCATGGCATCCTGTCGGCCTTCGATGCCGACGCCACCGTGCGCTTCGGCCTGGCCGCCGGGGGCCTGAAGCATTCCATTCCCGGCGATTTCAATCCCGTCAGCGAAGCTGATGTGTTGGCCCTGGTGGGCGAGGAGCGATTCGATGTCCGGCGCTGATCCACGCGTTCGTGCGGTACTGAAACTGGCACCGGTGATTCCGGTGTTCACCCCCGATGACATCGACGATGCGGTACAGGTCGCGCAGGCGCTGTTCCGTGGCGGCCTGCCGGTGATCGAGGTGACCCTGCGCACGCCGCGCGCGCTGGAAGCCATCAAGGCGATGGTCGAGGCCGTGCCGGATGCGGTGATTGGTGCCGGCACCGTGCTCGATGCCGCGCAGATGCAGGCGGTGAAACAGGCCGGCGGCCGCTTTGCGGTGTCGCCCGGGGCGACCCCACGGCTGTATGCCGCCGCGCGCGATGCCGATCTGCCCTACCTGCCTGGCGTGGCCACCGGTTCGGAGCTGATCGTCGGCCTGGAACACGGCCTGGACACCTTCAAGTTCTTCCCGGCGGTGCAGGCCGGTGGTGCCGCGATGCTGTCGGCGTGGCACGGCCCGTTCGGCGATGTGCGCTTCTGCCCGACCGGCGGCATCAGTGCGCAGACCGCCAGTCAGTTCCTGCATCTGCCCAACGTGCTGTGCGTGGGCGGTTCGTGGCTGACCACCGCCGCGCTGATGCAGACCCGCGACTGGGACAGCGTCGAGCGCCTGGCACGCGAGGCCGCGGTGCTGGCGGGCTGATCCCTCGGCCCCTGCTGGAGCCGGGCACAGACCCGGCGCCAGCGCATCCGCTCAGCCGCGTGGCGTACCCAGCCGGCGGTACAGGGTGCTGCGGTTGATCCCCAGCCGCTTGGCGGCCGCGCTGACGTTGCCCTGGCACTCGGCCAGCGCCTGGCGCATGGCCGCCTCGGCGATCTCCTCCAATGCCCCGCTGGCAGGCACTGCGGGCGCGGTGGGCGTGCCAGCACGTACGTCCGCGGGCAGCAGCTGCGGGCCCACCGGTTGCCCCGGCTCAGCCAGTGCGGCCAGCGTGCGCAGGCAGGCACTCAGCTGGCGCAGGTTGCCGGGCCAGGCATGGGCGGCCAGCGCCGCGCGGGCCTGCGACGACAACGCATGGCCCTGTCCCAGCTGCTGCCACAGGGCATCCACCACGGCAGCGCGATCGGGGTGCTGCCGCAACGGCGCCAGGGTCACCACGTGGTCGGCGATGCGGTAATACAGATCCGCACGGAAGCGACCGGCATCCACCGCCTGCGGCAGTTCGCAGTGGCTGGCGCAGACCAGTGCGAAATCCAGTTTCACCGGCTTGCCGCCGCCCAGCGGTGACAGCTCGCGTTCCTGCAGCACGCGCAGCAGGCGCGGTTGCAGCGCCAGCGGCATGTCGCCGATCTCATCGAGGAACAACGTACCGCCCTCGGCCTGCCGCAGCAGGCCCGGGCTGCCCTGCCGGCGCGCACCGGTAAAGGCACCCTCCTCGTAGCCGAACAGCTCTGCTTCGATCAGGCCTTCCGGCAGTGCCGCGCAGTTCACCGCGACGAAGGGCTTTCCCGCACGCGTGCTGCGTGCGTGCAGTTCCCGCGCGAAGACTTCCTTGCCGGTGCCGGTCTCGCCCTGCAGCAGCACCGGCAACCCGGCCTGCAGCACGCGTCCTGCGGTGGCCAGTTGTTGTTGCTGCCCGCTATCGAACAGTGGGCCCTGCGCTCTCGCCGGCAACGGCGCGGTCGGTCCAGGCGTAGCCACACTGCGTCGCGACGCACGGGCCTCGCGCACGCCGTACAGACGACGGCCCTGGCGATCAAGCAGCACGCCGTCATCTGCCAGCCGCGACAGCGGTTGTTCGAACAGCGCTTCGTACGGCGTGCGGCCGATGTCCTGGCGATCCAGCCCGAACAAGGCAAGGCCGGCACGATTGGCCGCGACCAGGCGACCGCCGCGGAAGCCGAGCACGCCTTCGCGCGCACTGCCCAGCAGCGCGGGTTGATGATGCAGGCGCAGCAGCTCGCAGTCGGCCAGGCCGTCGGCGAAACCGCGGTGCTCGATCTGCGCTACCGCCTGCCGCACCAGCGCCAGCGCGTGCACATGTGGCAGCCGCGCGTCGCCGGACACATCGAGCACACCCAGGCACTGCCCGTAGGGATCCAGGATCGGCACGGCCGAACAGGTGAGGATGCCGTGCGGGGCGAAGTAGTGCTCGCCGCCACGCACCTGCAGCGCGCGCCCGTCCACCAGCGCGGTGCCGATCGCGTTGGTGCCGACCGTGCCCTCGTCCCAGCGCATGCCCGGCATCAGCGCGACACGACCCGCCTTGTCGAGGAAACCGGCACTGCCTTCGGCGTCGAGGATCCAGCCGTCTTCATCGGTCAGCAGCACGATGCTGCCGCTGTGGGTCATTTCCGCCGCCAGTCCATCCAGCTCCGGGCGCGCCTGTCGCCACAGGCGCTCGCGGCGCTGGCGCAGTTCGCGCAGGCGGTTGTCGGTCAATGGTTCGGCGGCCGGCTGCGCATCCACCAGCAGGCCGTGCCGTTGGCAGCGTTGCCAGGAATGCAGGATCGCCTCGGGCACCGCGCCGACGGGCGCAGCGCCGCGCTCGAAGAAGCTGCGCCGGGCACTTCCCAGGCGGGGATCGGGAGCAAGCGGGGACACCGACAGCCTCCTGTGTCGCACATTGCGACAGTTGTTGCGGGACCTGTCCCGATTAACAGCACACCCCGCGTCGGCCTGCAACGACCGCGCCTGCTGCGCTGCCGCAGGGCGCGCGACAGGATGACCGACGGCCGGGCGGTGAAGGCGTGATGCAGCGCAGCAGGCCACAGTTGGCATCGTCCTTGCGCCTGTGGAAACACCACGTCCATCTCAGGAGCCGTCATGAACGCCGTACCGTCCACCCGCCCGCATGCCACCGATCCGCGCTCCCTGTTCAAGCCGCGCTATGGCAACTACATCGGTGGCGAATGGATCGCCCCGCGCAGCGGCCGGTACTTCGACAACATCTCGCCGGTGAACGGCCAGGTGTTCACTGAAGTTGCCCGCTCCAACGCCGAGGACATCGACGCCGCACTCGATGCCGCGCACGCCGCAAAGGACGCCTGGGGCCGCACGTCGGCCGCCCACCGTGCGCTGCTGCTCAACCGCATCGCCGATCGCATCGAACAGAACCTGGAACTGCTGGCCCACGCCGAGACCTGGGACAACGGCAAGCCGATCCGCGAGACGCTCAACGCCGACGTGCCGTTGATGGCCGACCACTTCCGCTACTTCGCCGGTTGCCTGCGTGCGCAGGAGGGCAGCCTGTCGCAGATCGACGACGACACCGTGGCCTACCATTTCCACGAACCGCTGGGCGTGGTCGGSCAGATCATCCCGTGGAACTTCCCGCTGCTGATGGCSKSCTGGAAGCTGGCKCCSGCGCTSGCSGCCGGCAACTGCGTGGTGCTSAAGCCYGCCGAGCAGACCCCGGCSTCGATCMTGGTGCTGWTSGAGSTGATCGGCGACCTGYTGCCGCCGGGCGTGSTCAACGTGGTCAACGGCTTCGGCCTGGAGGCGGGCAAGCCGCTGGCCAGCAGCCCGCGCATCGCCAAGATCGCCTTCACCGGTGAAACCTCCACCGGCCGCCTGATCATGCAGTACGCCAGCCAGAACCTGATTCCGGTGACGCTTGAGCTGGGCGGCAAATCGCCGAACCTGTTCTTCGCCGACGTGATGGCCGAGGACGATGATTTCCTCGACAAGGCGGTGGAAGGTTTCGTCATGTTCGCCTTCAACCAGGGCGAGGTCTGCACCTGCCCGTCGCGCGCACTGGTGCAGGAATCGATCTACGAACGCTTCATGGAGCGTGTGCTCGAACGCGTGGCAGCGATCCGCCAGGGCAATCCGCTGGACCCGAACACCATGGTGGGTGCGCAGGCATCGGGCGAACAGCTGGAGAAGATCCTGTCCTACATCGCCATCGGCCGCGAGGAAGGCGCCGAGGTGCTGATTGGCGGTGACAGAGCCGCGCTCGGTGGCGACCTGGCCGGCGGCTTCTATGTGCAGCCGACCGTGTTCAAGGGCCACAACGGCATGCGTGTGTTCCAGGAGGAGATCTTCGGGCCGGTGGTGTCGGTGACCACGTTCAGGACCGAAGAAGAAGCGCTGCAGATCGCCAACGACACGCTGTACGGGCTGGGTGCCGGCGTCTGGAGCCGCGATGCCGCGCGACTGTACCGGRTGGGMCGCGCSATCMAGGCCGGRCGSGTRTGGACCAACTGCTATCACGCCTACCCGGCGCACGCCGCGTTCGGCGGCTACAAGCAGTCAGGCATCGGCCGCGAGAACCACCGGATGATGCTCGACCACTACCAGCAGACCAAGAACCTGCTGGTCAGCTACGCACCGAAGAAGCTCGGCTTCTTCTGAGGATTGATCGGGATCAAGGCGCGGGCATGGGGCCGGCGCCATCCTGTCTGCAAGCGCACTACGGAGAAGCACGCATGAACAGAACCATGAAGGCCGCCGTCGTCCGTGAGTTCGGCAAGCCGCTGGTCATCGAGGAAGTCGTGGTACCGCGCCCGGGGGCGGGCGAGGTGCTGGTCAAGATCGAGGCCTGCGGCGTCTGCCACACCGACCTGCACGCCGCCGAGGGCGACTGGCCGGTGAAACCGAACCCGCCGTTCATCCCCGGCCACGAGGGCGTGGGGCACGTCGTGGCCGTGGGAGGCGGGGTAGGGCACATCAAGGAAGGTGACAGGGTCGGCATCCCCTGGTTGTACTCGGCGTGTGGCCATTGCGAACACTGCCTGGGTGGCTGGGAAACGCTGTGCGAAACGCAGCGCAATACCGGCTACTCGGTCAACGGCGGCTTCGCCGAGTACGCATTGGCCGATGCCAACTATGTCGGCCTGCTTCCGAAGGAAGTGGGCTTCGTGGAGATCGCACCGGTGCTGTGCGCCGGCGTCACCGTGTACAAGGGCCTGAAGGTCACCGACACCAAGCCCGGTGATTGGGTGGCCATTTCCGGTATCGGCGGCCTCGGCCACATGGCCGTGCAGTACGCCCGCGCGATGGGCCTGAACGTGGCAGCAGTGGATGTGGACGACGCCAAGCTGGCCCTGGCCAGGCGCCTGGGCGCACAGGTCACCGTCAACGCGCGCACCACCGATCCGGCCGCGTTCCTGAAGAAGGAGATCGGTGGCGCGCATGGTGCGCTGGTCACCGCGGTTTCGCCCAAGGCCTTCGAACAGGCGCTGGGCATGGTCCGTCGCGGCGGCACTGTCTCGCTCAACGGCCTGCCACCGGGCAACTTCCCGTTGGACATCTTCGGCATGGTGCTCAACGGCGTCACCGTACGCGGCTCGATCGTCGGCACCCGCCTGGACCTGCAGGAATCGCTGCAGTTCGCCGCCGAAGGCAAGGTTGCCGCCACGGTCAGCACCGACCGCCTGGAGAACGTCAACGAGGTGTTCGCGCGCATGCACGCCGGCACCATCGAAGGCCGCGTGGTGATCGACTTCGCTGCCTGATCCCCTGTGCATGGCCGCCGTGTCCGTTTCCCTCTCCCACGGGCACGGCGGCCATGCC
>NZ_JBFTNR010000001.1:0-20294 GCF_056665995.1 Stenotrophomonas sp. 05L44_2 | reverse complement strand
GGGATGGGTTTACGGCGTCCCCCGCAACCGGACCCACCCCGCCATCCCACGGWATGCCCGCTGTTGCTGTTGCTGTTGCTGTTGCTGTTGCTGTTGCTGTTGCTGTTGCTGTTGCTGTTGCCATTGCCGTCGATTCGGCGGGTGCAGGGCGCAGCCCTGCCGAACCCCCAACCTGAACAGCCTGTTTTGCGTCAGGTCTCATCCTTCCGTTAGACTATGCGGGTCTGCAGCGGCCGTCCGTTTCCCTCCGGGATCGCCGGCGACCGGGGTTCGCCCCATCGCCCGCCCCCACTCCGACGCCGTTCGTCACGCATTCCAGCCTGCGCTTCGCGTTGGCTGCACCCAATTCTCGCAGCGCGGTTCACGGGAACGCTCCGAGTCAGCCGATCAGTTTGATCTGCCCCCGTCTGTCCGTTCGGACAGGCGTTAACTGTACTTGGAGCAATCTCGATGTCTTTTGAATCCCTGGGCCTTGCGCCCTTCCTGCTGCGTGCGCTCGCCGAGCAGGGCTACGAAACCCCRACCCCGATCCAGCAGCAGGCGATCCCGCTGGTGCTGGCCGGTCGCGACCTGCTGGCCGGCGCACAGACCGGTACCGGCAAGACCGCCGCGTTCGGCCTGCCGCTGCTGCAGCACCTGGGCACCGCTTCGCAGGAAGTGCGCACCGGCCCGCGCAAGCCGCGCGCGCTGATCCTGGCACCGACCCGCGAACTGGCCACCCAGGTGCATGACAGCCTGCGCGGTTACAGCAAGTACCTGCGCATCCCCAGCGCCTGCATCTACGGCGGTGTCGGCATGGGCAACCAGCTGGACATCCTGCGTCGCGGCGTGGATCTGCTGGTGGCGTGCCCGGGCCGCCTGATCGACCACCTGGAGCGTCGCAGCATCGACCTGTCCGGCATTGAACTGCTGGTGCTGGACGAAGCCGACCGCATGCTGGACATGGGCTTCCTGCCCTCGATCAAGCGCATCCTGGCCAAGCTGCCCAAGCAGAACCGCCAGACCCTGCTGTTCTCSGCCACCTTCGAGGACAACATCCGCCAGTTGGCGCTGGAATTCATGCGCAACCCGGAACAGATCCAGGTCACGCCGAAGAACACCGTCGCCGAGACCATCACCCACAAGGTGCATCCGGTCGATGGCAGCCGCAAGCGCGACCTGCTGCTGCACCTGCTGGCGCAGGACAGCCGCGAGCAGACCCTGGTGTTTGCCCGCACCAAGCACGGCAGCGACAAGCTGGCCGCGTTCCTGGAAAAGTCCGGCATCAAGACCGCGGCGATCCACGGCAACAAGAGCCAGGGCCAGCGCCTGCGTGCGCTCGGCGACTTCAAGGCTGGCCGTGTCACCGTGCTGGTGGCCACCGATATCGCCGCGCGCGGCATCGACATCAACGAGCTGCCGAAGGTGATCAACTTCGATCTGCCGATGGTGGCCGAAGAYTACGTGCACCGCATTGGCCGTACCGGCCGCAACGGTGCGACCGGTGAAGCGATTTCGCTGGTGGCGCAGGATGAAGTGAAGCTGTTGCGCGCGATCGTGCGCCTGCTCGGCCGTGACATGGACATCCGCGATGTGCCGGGCTTCGAGCTGCAGACGCCGATCCGCTGGGGCAACAGTGCTCCGGGCAAGGCCGAGGCCGATACCGGCGAGCGCGTGCCGCGCAAGACCCACGCGCGCCGTCCGCACGGCGATGCGCCGCGTCATGCCCATGCAGGCCCGAAGAAGGCCGGCGGTGGCCGCCGCGAGGGCGCCGGCAACGGCCAGCAGCGCGCAGGCGCAGGTGCCGGTCAGGGCCAGCGTCGCGGTGGCGGCAACAACAGCGGTGGCGGCCGTGGYCGCGGCCAGGGTAGCGGCGGCGGTCGCGCCAGCTGATCCCAGCTGACAGGGATGGCGTCTCCCGCTGCGCGGGRGCTGCTTATCGGGGGACGACGCTTACGCGTCGTCCCTTTTTTGTTGCTGGCTGCCGGGTGGTTTGAAAGCTGGCGGTGGGTTTTGTGTGGGCGTTGGGGAGCGGGGGCGGTGCAAAACACGCCGTAAACCCATCCATGGGGGCTCGTAGGCGCCTTGCTCGTGTGCGCTGTCCTGCGCACACGGCAAGATCGGGGTTCGGCGTCCTGCCCAACCCGCCCGGGGCATGCCTCGGGCCCATGGCGCCTGCGGTTTTGCACCGCCCCCGCTCCCCAACGCTTCAGACATTTCCAGCGCCTACTTGTCCCGCCGGGTAGCCGAGAGAAGAAGGATCAATCCAAAGACAAAAGCAAAAGCCGGAATTCCAGCTTTTGCTTTTGCCCTTGCTCCCGCCTTGGGTTTGATGCATCCGCGCCCGCAGGAAACTGTCTGGGGAGGACGGATGGGCCGCGCAGGACCGCAGGCGCCATGGATGGCGCCTACGAGCCTACACGGACGTACTTGCGGCGTGTCCTGCGCGGCCCATCCGTCCTCCCAATCCCAGCGTCAGTTCGGCGCGTAATGCCTCAACCCCGCGCTTTACTCGGATTCACCAGATTCCCGAAGAAGATCGCGTTGATCAGCATCCGATCAGTGCCATGCCAGTACTTGCGATGCGCCGGATCATCAGCAAACAGGATCACGTTGCCCTGCCCCTGCGCTGACACCAGCAGCCATGCACTTCCAGCCACGCGACTGCGGTTGCGCTCGGACAGATAACCGTTCACCCGCGGTGTGTCGTCGATCCGCACCACCGTGGAAAACCCGTTCGTGCTCGGCTGCAGGATGACCGTGTTCTCCTTGTTGATCGCCAGTTGCCGGCGCGGCACGCCGAACGCCAAAGGATGACTGGGGTCGACGTCGGCGCTGAGGATGTTGCCGCTGACACGCTCGATCGCGGCGATATCGCGCTGGTCACCGAAGGCGCGGCGCGCGGTGTCTGTTGCTTCCTCGTCCTTGCCCAGCTTCTCGCCGTCGGCAAGTTTCTGTTCGATCGCCCACTTCGACGCGCTGCCATAGGTGACCAGTGACCCGCCGGCCTGGATCCAGCGCTTCAATGCCGCTACCGCGGTCGCGTCGATGCCGGCATAGGTGCCGCCGGACAGCACGATCGTGGTGTAGCGGTCCAGCGACACCTTGCCCAGCTGCTGCGGGTCCAGCTTGCTGGCCGGCAGGCGCAGCTGCTGGTCGAGCAGGAACCAGGCCGAACCGATTTCGGTGGCTGCCACGCCCTCGCCCATCACCAGCGCGACGGCGGGCTTGCGCAGTGCCTTGACGCCGTCACTGCCAAGGTCGATGCCGTCGCGGCTGCGACCGCTGGCCAGCGCATGCACCTGCACACCGGCGGCCCGCGCGGCGGCGGCGACCGCCTCCTGCAACGCCACACCCTGCAGCGGCTGCCCGGCCACCGGTACCACGATGCTGCCCCCGGCAAAGGCCACCTCACCTTGTGCGGTGGCCGCGGTGAACGGCTGGAAGGTGGCACGCGTGGACAAGCCCTTGGCCTGCAGGGCGGCCAGTGCGCGGCCCGCGTTGTAGTCGCGCCAGTCGATCACGTAGGCGAAGCCCGCTTCACCGCCGGTCAGCCCGCCCTGCACTGCGGGAACCTCGACCACGCGGGCGCCGCCATCGATGCGGCTGCGGCTGCCGGCAAAAGCCACGCCGTAGGCCGGGGCGATCGCGTAACTGGTGCTGCCGTAGAACACGTCGCCCTTGATCGGCGGGGTCTCGGCGAAGATCGAATGGACCAGGCGGAACTGCGCCTGCTGCACCGGCACCACGTAGGCGCTGCCCGCTTCGAAACGCTGGCCATCTACGCTGACAGCGCGGTCCAGTGCATGCACTTCAATCCTGTGCAGCAACAGCAGTTCCAGCAGGCGTCGGGTCAATGCCGGATCATGCGCGTCGCCGAACACGAAGCTCTTCACCGGCTGTTGTGCGGCCTGCTTCAGCGCGCTCTGGAAGAAACTCTTCTGCAGCTCGAACAGGGCGCTGCGCTCGGTCACCGCACCGCGCACCGTGCCCAATCCGGTGGCAACCTGGTTGCGGATGGTGAACGGGAACGTCAGCAGGCCATTCACCGATTCCTGCACGCGACCGCGCGAGCTGGCCTGCTCCACGGTGACGCCGACCGCGCCGTGGAAATCCGGATAGGTCGAGCCGTACACGGGCGAGAAATTGTCGAAGTTCTCACCGGTGTAGTACAGCGAACCCAGCGCATCGAGCGCCTGGGCGTGGTACTTGGCCAGGGTCTTGTTGAACTCGTACGATGCTGCCGGGATCAACGGGCTATGCATGCTCTTCGGCGATGGCTCGAAGTAGTACGTGCTGTCCTTGCCCATTTCATGGAAGTCGATCTGCACGTTCGGGTACCACTGGTGGAACTGCGCCACCTTCGGCCGCGAATCCTGCTGCGTCAGTGCCAGCCAATCGCGGTTGAGATCGGTGAAGTAGTGGTTGGTACGGCCCTGCGGGAACGTCTCGACGTGTTCCTTGTCGGCCGGATCGGCCGAGGCCGGGTCGGACGCCCAGGCGTTGTGCCAGTTGGCGGCGCGATCGCGGCCGTCGGGATTCTGCGCCGGGTCGAAAAGCACCACTGCCTGCTGCAGCCACTGCTGCGTTTCCGCGCTGCGGTTGGCCACCAGGTAGTAGGCGGTCAGCATCGCCGCTTCGCCACTGGAGGTCTCGTTGCCGTGCACGCTGTAGCCCAGCCACACCACCACCGGGCTGTCACCGGCAGCGCTGCGCGGCTGCGCCGGGTCGGCCAGGGTCGCGTGCTGCTGGCGGATCTGTTCCAGCCGCGCGTGGTTGCCTGCAGCAGTGACCGTGGCGATCAGCAGCGGTCGGCCCTCATAGCTGCGGCCGATCTCGCGCACGCTGATCTTGTCCGAGTGCTTGGCCAGCTCCTGGAAGTAAGCCACCAGCTGGTCATGGCGGGTGTAGCGGCTGCCGATCGGATAGCCGAGGAACTGCTCCGGCGTGGGAATGGCGGTATCGAATGCCGCGGCATCGGTGGTCTGCGGGAAGAAATAGGCGCTCTGCGCATGTACCGCAGGCGGCAACGATACGGCGGTGGCGACGGCGAGCAACAACGGGAAAACGGCACGGCGGTGGAAGGACACGGTGACTCCCCTGGAACATGGCAACACGGCCGGCCACACAGGGTGGCCGGCCGCGGCGGGTGGATCAGAAGCGGTAGTCGAAGCCCAGCGTGAAGTAGCGGCCACGCAGGTCGTACTGGCTGAAGTCGTACGGCGCGCGGATGCCCGGGAACGAGGCATCGTACGGCGGCGTCTTGTCACCCAGGTTCTGCACCTTGGCGTACACGGTCAGGTTCTCGATGCCGGTGTAGCCCAGGTAGAGATCGAACTGGTTGTAGGCGTCGACGCGGCTCTGCACCGCAGCGGCAGCGGTGCTGGCCTTCTGGTCGTAGCCACTGGTGTAGTACCAGGTCACCGCGGCGGTGTAGTCGCTGTACTTCCAGTCCAGGGTGGTGGTGGCCTTGTTCTTCGGCAGGGTGGCGCCGAGGTTGCTGCCGGCATAGTCCACCAGCGGGCCACCGACCACGGTCGGGCGCCGGTAGTCGCGCACGTGGGTGTAGGCCGAGGTCACGGTGAAGTCACCGAAGGCGGTGGTCGGGATGCGCTGGCGCAGCTCGACGTCGATGCCCGAGGTCTTCAGCTCGCTCAGGTTCTGGTAGCGGTTGTAGACSGCCWGCAGCTTGCCRCGCTCATCGCGCWGCACSGCRCCGGSGACGTYGTCGKTGACCAGGGTCTGGGTGTTGTTGGTRCCGACCAGGTTKTCCAGCTSGATRCGGTAGTAGTCGATGCTCAGGTTGGTGTTCGCCCACGGCGACAGCACCACGCCGAAGTTCACGCTCTTGGTGCGCTCCGGCTTCAGGTCGCTGTTGCCGACGGTGAAGAAGGTCGGGTTCTGCCGCGAGCCCGGCACGTCCGGATCACGCGGATCGACCACGCTGCCGTAGGCGATGCTGGTGCTGTTGGAGTTCTCCGACAGCGACGGTGCACGGAAGCCCTTCGACGCCGAGGCACGCACCAGCAGGAAATCCAGCGGCTGCCAGCGCAGGCCGAGCTTGGGCGAGAACGCGTCGCCAAAATCATCGTAATGATCGGCGCGGGCGGCGGCGGACAGTTCCAGGGTCGAGGCCAGCGGCACGTTGACCTCGGCGTACGCGGCGCTGACCTTGCGCTCGCCATGCACTTCGGCGATTGCCGGGCGCACCTGCAGGCCGGCATCGATCTGCCACGGGTTGTTCGAATCAAGCTTCTCGCGGCGCCATTCGGCACCGGCGGCGAACCCGATGTCGCCGGCCCAGGTGTGGCCGAGACTGCCGGAGATCTTCGCATCAATGCCCTGCAGCACCGACTCGGCCGGACGCAGGGTGGCGATGTTGATCGAATCGCGCACCGACTGCGGCGTCGCGGCCGGGTTCAACAGGTTGTAGCTGCCGGTGGCCAGTGCATTGGCCAGTGCCCAGCGGTTGGCGAAGCCGCCGGAGACGGTTTCGCGCTCGCTGCTGCGCGCGCCGAACGCGGCCACTTCCCAGTCCCACTTCTCGGTGTTGCCACGCAGCCCGAACACACCGCGATAGGCGGTGGACCGGTTGGTCTTGATGGTGCCGCCGAGGTCGAAGAAGGTGTATTCGATCGGGATCGCGCGGCCGTACGGGTTGTACGGGTTGCTGGCCGGCAGGTTGGACGACACCGGCTCGGCCAGACCGGTCTGCGCGTTCAGTGCGAAGCGACCGCTTTCCAGGGTGAAGAACGGGCTGCTGCCGAACCAGGCAGCACTCTTGATCTGGCTGTACAGCACTTCGCCGAACGCTTCGACGTTGTCGCCCAGGCGGAACGTGCCGTTGGCGTAGGCCTGGTAGCGCTTGGTGGAGGGAATCAGGGTGGTGTACGGGGCCTGGTTGAAGCCGCAGGTATCACCGGCCAGGCCGTCGATCGGCGCGCTGGCCACGCGGGTGGTGCCGGTGGGGCAGTTGCCGTTGGCATCGAGCATCGGCACGGAGGTGCCATTGACCAGATAGCGTGCACCCTTGGCCGACCAGCCGTTCCAGCGGCCGCCGGGCTGGTCGCTGTAGATGCCGCTCTTGGTCAGGTTGCGCTCATCCTGGTCCAGTCGCTCGCGGTTGTAGCCCTGCAGGCTGAAAAGGATGTTGTAGCCGTCCTTGTCGATGTCGCCCAGGCCACCGACGAACTTCAGGTTCTGCTCGTGCAGGCCGCCCTGGTCGGCGCCGCCGAAGCTGCCGCCGATCTCGGCGCCTTCGAAGTTCTGCCGGGTGATGATGTTGACCACGCCGGCCACCGCATCGCTGCCGTACACCGCTGACGCACCGTCCTTGAGCACTTCGATGCGTTCGACCGCCACCAGCGGCAGCGCGTTGAGATCGACGAAAGTGTCCGACAGGCCGCCGGCCGGGAAGCCGTAGTTGGCCAGGCGGCGGCCGTTGAGCAGCACCAGCGTGTTCTTCTGCGAAAGACCGCGCAGGCCGATGCCGGCCGAGCCCGAGGCCCAACCGTTGTTGGTGGTCTCGTTGCTGGCGTTGCCGGTGTTGGCCGAGATCGAACGCAGCACATCGGCCACGGTGGCCTTGCCGGTCTGTTCCAGCTGCTGGCGGCCGATCACCTGCACCGGGTTGGAGGCTTCGGTATCGGCGCGTTTGATGTTGGAACCGGTGACGCGCACGGCAGCCAGGGTGCTGGCTTCGCCGCTGGCGTCGGCGGGGGTTTCGGCGGCGGCAGACAAAGGCGCGGCCAGAGCGACGGCCAGGGCCGCCACGAGCAGGGTGTGCTGGGGCATGACGATGTGGGGGAGGTAGTGGAAGGACGAGGTAAGTTCCGCAGTAATCCATGCCTGGCCGGGGTGCGGCCAATAACATCTCTTCATACGGATATAAGAGAAACTATCATCTCTTCATCCGGATGGAAATAATTTCTTCACGGGAAGGCAACGCAAAGCCGGGCTGATCGGCCGCCCGCGGCGTACAATCGCGCCATGGAAATCTTCAAAGTCTTCATGCTCGAGGCGGCGCACCGCCTCCCCAACGTGCCGCCGGGGCACAAGTGCGCGCGCCTGCACGGCCACTCCTTCCGGGTGGAACTGAAAGTCGAGGGCGAGCCGGGCGCGCAGACCGGCTGGATCATGGATTTCGGTGACGTGAAGGCGGCTTTCCAGCCGATCTACGACCGCCTGGACCACCATTACCTCAATGACATCCCCGGCCTGGAGAACCCGACCAGCGAAAACCTGGCCGTGTGGATCTGGAACGAGCTCAAGCCCACCCTGCCGGCATTGAGCGAGATCACCGTGCACGAAACCTGCACCTCGGGCTGCCGTTACCGCGGCCCCGCCGCCTGATCAACCCATTGATCTGAAAGGCCTCAAGGCGCCAGCGATGGCGCCTTCGTGATTTTTGTTGCATTGCCGCATGATCGGCGTATGCTGCATTGCATCAATACAAATGCACGGCGGATGCGACTGGCAGGCAACAGCCACCGGCGCGACGCCCACGCTCATTGCATGGGTCCCTCCCCCCATGCAATCCGGACCCGGCAGATCCCTCCCTCTGCCGGGTCTTTTTTTGCCTGGCGTCTGGATTCCAGAGCGCTCCTTCGTCCGGGTCTATGCGAGCTGGAGGGCCCCGCCGGGGCAGGTAGAGGTTTGGGCAAATGTCCCCCGGCGCCGGCCGTTGGCCGTCACCTCCTCCTTTACTTTGCCCAGACCCCTACCCGCCCCGACGAGGCTCGGCTTACGGCACCAGGYGCGCAGATCGCTGCTTTCCTGAGGCCACCGAAGATCTCCCCACGCAGGGCGGAGGCCCTTGCGTGCGAAGTAAAGGGGGAGGCGGTGGCCGCAGGCCGGCGCCGGAGGACATTCGCACGCAAGGGCCTCCGCCCTGCGCTGCGCAGAATGGATCAACCGCGCGCCACGAAGGCACGCTCAGCGCCCGCGATTGCCGTGCCAGTGCTGGTACCACGCCTGGAACATCAACACGTTCCACAGGTGCGTATGCCATTTGCGCTCGCCGCGCAGGAACGCCTCCCAGATCGCGCGCACGCGTACTGCATCGAAGCACCCCTGGTTGCGCAGCAGCTGCGGGTCGAGCAASGCTTCCGCCCAGTCGCGCAGCGGGCCGGCCAGCCAGCGTGCCATCGGTGGGCCGAAACCGCGCTTGGGGCGATAGACCAGCGGCGCGGGCAGATAGCGCGCCAGCAGATGCTTGAGGATCCGCTTGTGCTCRCCGTCGTGGTACTTCAAGTGCTGCGGCAGGCGCCAGGCCAGGCGTATGACCTCCATGTCCAGCAACGGCGAGCGTGTCTCCACGCCGGCCGCCATGCCGGCACGGTCGACCTTGGCAAGGATCCCCTCGGCCAGGTCCATGCGGAAATCCAGCAGCTGGATGCGCGCTTCCGCCGGCAGTGCGGTGTCCTGCTGCTGGAAGATCGTCGCCGGCTCGCGCGCCCCCAGTACCACCTGGGTCGGCTGCCGCCAGCGGGTGACGCGCTGCAGGTAATGCCCCTCCACGTCGTTGGCGGCCACCTCGGCCACCAGTGCCCGCCAACCGCCAAGCCGACCACGCTCGACGTTCAAGCGGCTGCTGCCACGCCGTGCAAGATCACGTACCCATTCCGGCAGGCCACCGCACAGGCGCGCATTGCGCAGCGCGCGGCCATAGCTGGGGTGGCCGAAGAACAGCTCATCGCCGCCGTCACCGGTCAGCGCCACCGGCTTGCGCGCGCCGAGCAGCTCGCTGGCCAGCAGGGTGGGCAG
This sequence comes from Stenotrophomonas sp. 05L44_2, assembly GCF_056665995.1. Classification (NCBI taxonomy): domain Bacteria; kingdom Pseudomonadati; phylum Pseudomonadota; class Gammaproteobacteria; order Lysobacterales; family Lysobacteraceae; genus Stenotrophomonas; species Stenotrophomonas sp. 05L44_2. Next base: position 10,550 of record NZ_JBFTNR010000001.1, on the reverse strand, counting down.
CTGCGAGGCATCGGCGAACGGTTCGCACCAGACCTGCGGCAAGCGTTGCAGCAGTTCCAGGCCCTGCCGGCTGTCCATCCTGTGCAGGTGGTGATGCACGCCCAGGTGCCGGGCCACCTGCGAGGCCCAGTCGCTCTCGTCGTGACCGGGGTCGTCGAAACCCACCGTCCATGCTTCCACCGGCAACGCCGACTGCGCCTGCATCATCGCCACCACCAGCGACGAATCGGTGCCACCGGACAGGAATGCACCGCAGGCCACGGGTGAATGCACGCGCGTGGCGATCGCCTGCTGCAGCACCACCTCCAACTGGTCGGTGGCCTGCTCCAGGCTGGGCGCCGGCTGCAACGGCTGCTGCAGCGCGGATTGCATCGCATCGCGCGCGCACCAGTAGCGATGGCCGCCCTGCGTGGCCTGCGTTGATCCGCCGGCGGCATGATCGTTGAGGTCCACGCGCAGCATCGCCCCGGCCACCAGCTTGTGGATGCCGCGATAGATGGTGTGCGGCGCCGGCACATAGTCATGGCGCAGCAGCAGGCTCAATGCATCCTGGTCGATGCTGGGAGCGAATCCGGCAAAGGCCTGCAGCGCCTTCAACTCCGAAGCGAACAGGAACTGGCCCTGGTACCAGCCGTAATATAACGGCCGTTCGCCGACCGGGTCGCGCGCCAGCCAGAGCTCATGTGCGTGGCGGTCCCAGACGCTGAACGCAAATGCCCCTTCGATGCGCGACAGCGCACGCTGCACGCCCCACTCGACGACGGCCTGCAGCAACAGGCGTGCATCGGTGCAGCTGCGTGGCAGGTCGCGCAGCTGCGACTGCAGGGCCGCGCGGTTGTAGATGCGGCCATCCAGGCACAGCACGTAGCGCCCGCAGCTGGAGCTGAGCGGCTGCAACGGCATGTCGGTCGGCGCACGGCAATGACCGAGGGCCAGCCCTGCGTCGGCATCGGTCCAGTACCCGATGCGACCGCGGCCGCGCTGCTGCAGCGCCCGCAGCATCGGCGCCAGCTGCTGCAGCAGCTGCTCATCGTCGGCAGGCGGCAGCCAGGCCCCGACCACGCCGCTCATCGCTGGCCTCCATGGCAAGGGCATTCAAGGAAAAGCGCGGGACAGGAGGCGGACGGCATGAGGGCGGCACGCGGATGGGGAGAGCTGCCATGCTCGGCCCCGCCGAGCGCCACGTCAGTCGTAGCGCTGTCAGCGACCGTCACCGCAGGCGCGGCTTGCGTAACGTTTTGTAACAACACGATTGCTACCGTGCGGCCAAGTCGTTGCCCGGCCTGAGGCCCGGCCCGCGCGCCAGCAACCCCGGCTGAATGGCGCCCGCTCCCTGGACCCGAGCGGCCCGGCAGCTKGGATAGCATCGCCGCGCTCGTGCCACGGCGGTACGGAAGCACCCCGGAGGCCTTGTAGATGCTGGATATCGTACTGGTTGAAGACGACGCTCGGCTGGGCACGATGGTCAGCGACTACCTGAAGCGCCACGGTTACCAGGTCGCCCACGAACGCTGCGGCCAGCGCGCGATCGCCCGGATCCTCAGCGAGAAGCCGGCGCTGGTCCTGCTCGATATCGGCCTGCCGGGCCAGGATGGTTTCGAAGTGTGTCGGCAGATCCGGCCCCACTATGACGGGATCATCTGCGTGCTGAGCGCCCGCACCGACAACATCGACCAGGTGCTGGGGCTGGAGCTGGGCGCCGACGACTACATCGGCAAGCCGATCGAACCACGGGTGCTGCTGGCCCGGCTGCGCGCCCACCTGCGCCGCCACCGCCGGGTCGAGCCACGCGATGGCGCCCTGCGTTTCGGTGAACTGAGCATCGACCCGTCCACCCGCAACGTGCACCTGCAGGGCCGCCTGCTGGAGCTGACCACCGCCGAGTTCGACCTGCTGTTCCTGCTGGCCGGCAACGCGGGCCAGATCCTCGACCGCGATGCGCTGCTGCGTGGCCTGCGCGGCATCGCCTTCGATGGCCTGGATCGGTCGATCGACGCACGCATCTCGCGCCTGCGGCGCAAGCTCGGCGACAACCCGGAGCAGCCCGAGCGGATCAAGACCGTGCGCGGCCGTGGTTACCTGTTCAGCCGATCAGCATGGGGATGAAGCATCCGTCGTCGGCCATGCGTGGCCATGCCTTCCACTTCCTGCGCTACGGCATCGGTTTCCTCACCGCCCATCTGCTGCTGATCGTGCTCGGGCTGTGGGCCTGGGATGCGCTGCTGGAAGACCGCACCGAGGCCAGCCTGCAGGCGGAAATGCGCGGCCCGCACGCCATGCTGCAACATCGCTTCGCCGAAACGCCGCCGGCGCAGTGGCCAGCCCTGGCGCAACAGTTGCACAGCGATTTCGCCTATCCGCTGCAGCTGATGCCGCTGACCGAAGCTGCCGCGATACTGCCGGCGAAACAGCGCAAGGGCCTGCTCAACGGACACGTGCAGATCGAGCTGGACAGCATGCGCAGCCTGCAGCGCGTCGGCAACAGCAGCAGTGCGCTGATCCTGGGGCCGCTGGACCAGGCCCTGCCCGAAGAAGGCTGGCAGGACAGCGAAGCCTCCGGCGTGGCCATCATCCTGCTGATCCTGATGGTGGCGGTGGCATTGCCGATGTACGTGATGGTCTACCGGTTGTGGCGCGATGTCTCGCAGCTGGCGCAGACCGCACGACGGATGCGCGATGGCCAGCTCGACAGCCGGGCGCCACGCGCCGGTACCGCGCTGGTGCGGCCATTGGCCAAGGCGTTCAACCACATGGCCGAACAGCTGCAGCTGCTGCTGGACAGCCAGCGCGTGCTGGCCCAGGCGGTGGCGCACGAAGTACGCACACCGCTGGCACGCATGCGCTTCGGCCTGGCCGACCTGGAAGACACCGGACTGGACAACGCCCAGCGCGATGCGTTGTCCGGCCTGCGCATCGACATCGACCGGTTGCAGCACCTGACCGATGCGGGTGTCGAGTACGCCGCGCTCGGCCGCTGCCATCAGGTCACCCGCCAGCGCCTGCAACTGGCCGCGCTGGTACGCGGCGTGGTCGAGCAGTTCGCACCACTGACGATACCGGTGCAGCAGGRCCTGTCACCGGCAGGGCTGGTCAACGTCAACCGGCACATGCTGGAACTGGCGCTGCGCAACCTGCTGGGCAACGCGCTGCGCTATGCGCGCCGGCAGATCCGCATCGTCAGCACGCTCAACGAGGGATGGCTGTGCCTGCAGGTGGAGGACGACGGTCCCGGTATCGCCGTCGAACTGCGCAGCCAGGTGCTGCAGCCCTACGTGCGGCTGGACCTGGCCAGCCCGGGTTTCGGGCTGGGCCTGGCGCTGGTGCAGGTGGTGGCGGACAAGCATCGCGGCCACGTGGAAGTGGCCGATTCGGTGCTCGGCGGTGCCTGCATCCGGCTGCTGCTGCCGATGGAAAGCGGTGTCCCGCCACCGGCAGACAACGTCTAGTTCGCCTCGGCATCGGCACGCGGCAAGGCGAACACGAACAGCGCGCCCTGTTCGCTGTCGCGCAGTTCGATACGGCGGCCATGCAACTGCACGATGCGCTGCACGATCAGCAGGCCGAGCCCGCCGTTTTCGCCACGCCGCGCGCCCAGTGCCGCCGGCGCCTGGAACAGTTGCCCACGCAGCGCCGGCGGCACCCCGGGGCCATCGTCCTGCACCGCCACCTGCACACTGTCGGGCAGCGCCGACAGCTGCACCTGCACACGGCCCCCGTCCGGGGCATGCCGCAGCGCGTTGTCGAGCAGATTGGTCAGCACGCGCTCCACAAGACCCAGGTCGGCGCGCACCAGCGGCAGGCCCGGCGGGAAATCAGCGTGCAGGCGCTGCCCACGTGCCTGCGCGGCCAGCTCGAACTTCTGCAGCACGTCCTGCAGCAGTTCCGGCAGCGCGAACACTTCCCACTCCAGCCGCACTTCACCGTGCTCCAGCCGCGCCAGTTCAAACAACGCCCGGGCCAGACGGCCGACCTTGGCGCTCTGCGCCAGCGCGATACCGAGATAGCGACGACGCTCCTGCGGCGACAGCGTGGCTTCTTTCAGCGCCAGCGTTTCGAGGTAACCGTGCAGCGAGGACAACGGCGTGCGCAGGTCGTGCGAGATGTTGGCCACCAGTTCGCGGCGCTGCAGGTCCTGCTGGCGAAGCTGCTGCCACTGCTCGCCCAGCCGCTGTGCCATCTGCGAATGGGCATGTTCGAGGATCTTCAGTTCATCGCGCTCACCCGCGCGCAGCGGTACCGGCGCGGGCAGTGGCGTCGGTGCGTCGATGTCGAAGGCCTGTATGCGCCGGGTGACCTGGCGCAGGGGCCGGGTCACCCAGTAGAAGGCCACCAGGCCGGCAAGCAGGCCCAGCCCGCCGATCAACAGCACCGACCAGAGCGTGGTGTGCCATTGACTGCCGGCGGCCAGATCGTCGGCCAGCATCTGCCGGTGTTCGCCCACCAGTACCACGTACACGTAACCCGCCTGCCGCCCCTGCACCACCAGCGGCGCGACACTGAACACCTTGCGACCATCCGTGCTGCGCGGATCGTCACCGAGGATCGGCAGCGGCGCACCGGACAGCAGGCGTCGCAGCGGTGCCACGTCCACCCGGCTGCGCACCAGGTGGCCGCTGGGCGCATCGTGGCCGAGGATGCGACCCTGCTCATCCAGCAGGTACACCTCGACACTGGGGTTGACCGCCATCAGCTGGCCGAACAATGCGCGCACCGCTGCATCGCGCATGCCGCTGGTGTCCATCAGTTCGCTGCGCTGGGCGATGTGCTCGGCCAACCCAAGCGACAGGCGCTGCACCACTTCCTGCTCATGCCGGGTATTGGTGCGCATCTGCCAGGCCAGCAGCGCCATGCAGCACGTCAGCATCAGCGCCGACATCACCAGCGCCAGTTTCTGCCACAGGTTCGGCTTGATCATGTGGCCGCCCCGGCCGGGTCGACCAGTTTGTAACCGCGCCCCCACACCGTCAGYAGGCGCCGCGGGTTGCCCGGGTCGGTCTCGATCTTGCTGCGCAGGCGGTTGATGTGGGTGTTGACCGTGTGCTCGTAACCGTCGTGCTGGTAGCCCCAGACCTGGTTGAGCAGTTCCATCCGCGCAAACACCTGGTCCGGGTGGCGGGCGAAGAACAGCAGCAGTTCGAACTCACGCGGGGTCAGTTCCAGTGCATTGCCATCGACGGCGGCAGTACGGGCGACCGGGTCCAGCCGCAGCCCCCCGAGTTCGATCGCCCCGGCATCGATGCGCGCGTTCTGTGCCATGGCTTCGGCGCGGCGCAGCAGCGCACGCACGCGCGCCACCAGTTCCGGCATCGAGAACGGCTTGGCCAGGTAGTCGTCCGCGCCCAGTTCCAGGCCGACGATGCGCTGGGTTTCGCTGCCACGTGCGCTGATGATGATGATCGGCACGTAGCGCGCCATCGCGCGTGCACGCTGGCAGACCTGCAGGCCGTCCACGCCCGGCAGCATCACGTCCAGTACCAGTGCATCCCACGGACCTTCCTGTTCGATCAGGCGCAGGCCGGCATCGCCGCTGGCGGCGTGTGCGACTTCATAGCCCTCATCCCCCAGGTGCATGCGCAGCAGGTCGGCGATGTGGGCATCGTCTTCAACGATCAGGACACGTTTGGCGGACATCGGCAGCTTCGGGCCAGTGGGGAGGCTGCCCGCATTGTGGCGCGGGAGCGGCGTGGATACCTCACGAAAAATTGAATCCTGCGTGAGGATTCGTTGACCGGAGGGGGCGCAGCATGGCCCCGTCGCCCCTTCCCGGAGTCCACCATGTCCCTCACCCGCCGCCATCTGCTGGGCCTGGGCGGTGCTGTCACCGCCGCCGGCCTGCTGGGCCTGGGCGCGTGCAGCCGCGCGGCCCCGGCCGCTGCCGAGGCACGGCCTGCGCGACAGTTCGAGGTGGTCCGCAGCGATGCCGAGTGGCGCCGGCTGCTGAGCCCGGCGCAGTACGCCGTGCTGCGCCAGCAGGCCACCGAGCGCCCCTGGAGCAGCCCGCTGAACAAGGAACATCGGCAGGGCACGTTCGCCTGTGCCGGCTGTGCGTTGCCGCTGTTCTCTTCGTCCACCAAGTTCGAAAGCCACACCGGCTGGCCCAGCTTCTGGGCGCCGCTGCACAACGCCATCGGCGAGGACCGTGACACCACCTTCGGCATGTTGCGGGTGGAAGCACATTGCCGCCGCTGTGGCGGCCATCTCGGCCATGTGTTCAACGACGGCCCSCGSCCGACCGGMCTGCGCTACTGCATGAACGGCGCCGCGATGGCGTTCATGCCCGGGACTGCGCAACAGGACGCCGCTGGCGGCTGGCGCGTGCCGGTCGGTTCTTCCCCTGCTTCTGGAGCCTGATGATGCTGCTGTTGCTGCTTGCCTATCTCGGCGGCGTGCTGACCCTGCTCAGCCCGTGCATCCTGCCGGTGCTGCCGTTCGTGTTCGCACGCGCTGATCGTCCTTCCCTGCGCAGCACCCTGCCGCTGCTGCTGGGCATGGCACTGACCTTCACCGTGGTCGCCAGTCTGGCGGCGGTCGGCAGCCAGTGGGTGGCGCAGGCCAACCAGGTCGGCCGCTGGGTGGCATTGGTACTGATGGCGGTGTTCGCCATCGCGCTGCTGTGGCCGACCCTGGCCGACCACCTGCTGGCGCCGTTCCAGCGCATCGGCGCGCGCCTGAGCGCACGTGCCGACGCCGCGGATGCGGCCGGCCGTGGCGGCGCCTGGACCTCGCTGCTGATCGGCATCGCCACTGGCCTGCTGTGGGCCCCCTGCGCCGGTCCGATTCTCGGCCTGGTGCTGACCGGTGCCGCCCTGAACGGCGCCAGTGTCGGCACCAGTTCGCTGTTGCTGGCCTACGCGCTGGGCGCCGTCACCGCACTGGCGCTGGCGGTGTGGGTGGGCGGCCGTGTGTTCCGCGCACTGCAGGCCCGGCTCGGCCTGGGCAATGTGGTGCGCCGGGTGCTCGGCGTGGCCGCGCTGCTGGCGGTRGTGGCGATCGGCCTGGGCTGGGACACCGGCCTGCTGACCCGCCTGTCCGCGGTCAGTACCGCACGCATCGAACAGGGCCTGCTCGATGCCGTGCCCGGCACGCAGCCGGCAGCACCACCGATGATGATGATGGCAGCCGGCCAGGCAGGCGCGCCGCTGCCGGTGGAAGGAACGCTACCCACGCTGGACRGCGCCACCGGGTGGCTCAACAGCCCGCCGCTGAGCCGCGAGCAGCTGCATGGCAAGGTCGTGCTGATCGACTTCTGGACCTATTCCTGCATCAACTGCCTGCGTGCGATGCCGTTCGTGCACGAATGGGCGCAGCGCTACCGCGACCATGGCCTGGTGGTGATCGGCGTGCACACCCCGGAATTCGCGTTCGAGCGCGACCCGCGCAACGTGATGAAGGCCGTGCAGCAGCTGAAGGTCGAGTACCCGGTCGCACTCGACAACCAGTATGCGATCTGGCGCGCGTTCAACAACCGCTACTGGCCGGCGCACTACTTCGTCGATGCGCAGGGCAACATCCGCGGGCATCAGTTCGGCGAGGGCAACTACGCGCACTCCGAACAGGTGATCCGCCGCCTGCTGGTGGAAGCCGGGCAGACCGAGCTGCCGCCGCCTGCTGATCCGGCCGCGGCTGACCTGCAGGGCGTGGCCACGCAGGCCGACATGGGCAACCTGCGCTCGCCGGAAACCTACCTGGGCCACGCACGTGCCGAGCAGTTCGCCTCGCCGGGCGGGCAGCGCGCCGACGCAGCATTCGGCTACACGCTGCCGTCCACCCTGGCGCTGAACCAATGGGGCCTGTCCGGACAGTGGCGGGTCAACGATGAGGCTGCACAACTGCAGCAGGCCGGCGGCCGCATCGCGTTCCAGTTCCACGCCCGCGACCTGCATCTGGTGCTGGCACCGGGCGAGGACGGCAAGCCGGTGCGCTTCCGCGTGCTGCTCGATGGCAAGCCACTGCCTGCGGCCGATGCCGGCGCCGACGTGGTCGCCGATGGCACCGGCACCGTCAACGAGCACCGCCTGTACCAGCTGATCCGCCAGCGCGGCACGATCGGTCCGCATCGTTTCGAGATCGAATTCCTCGACGCAGGCGTGCAGGCCTACGCCTTCACCTTCGGTTGAACCGGGAGCACACGATGAAACTCTCCTTCGAACAGGGCATTGCCGCCGGCGTCGCCGGCCTGGTCGCCACCGCGCTGGTCGCGGGTGTGCTGCTGGTGGACCACAGCGCGATCGCCGCCCCGGCCGAGCCCACCGCACAGCTGCAGGCACTGCCTGCGCCCAGCGGTGATGCGGCGTTCCGCGATGACGCCAGCCACGCCAGCCACGCCAGCGTGGTATTCGCCGGCGGTTGTTTCTGGGGCGTGCAGGGCGTGTTCCAGCACGTCAAAGGGGTGAGCAACGCGGTGTCCGGTTACATCGGAGGCAGTGCCGCCGACGCCCGCTATGAACGCGTCAGCGGTGGCCGCACCGGCCACGCCGAAGCGGTGAAGGTGGACTACGACCCGCGCCAGGTCAGCTATGGACAGTTGATGCAGGTGTTCTTCTCGGTGGTGCACGACCCGACCCAGCTCAACCGCCAGGGGCCCGATCATGGCAGCCAGTACCGCTCGGCGATCTTCGCCGAAGACGCGCGCCAGCAGGCAGCAAGCCGTGCGTACATCGGCCAGCTCGGCCAGGCGGGGAGCTACCGCGCGCCGATCGTGACCCAGGTGAGCAGCGGCCAGCGCTTCTACCCGGCCGAGAGTTACCACCAGAACTACATGAGCAACTACCCGCAGGCCGCGTACATCCGCTACTACGACGCGCCCAAGCTGACCGCGCTGGGCAAGCAGTTCCCGGCGTTGTACCGCCGCGATCCCGCGTTGGTGCCGATGCGCTGACACCCCATGGTGGGGCCGGCCGCTGGCCGCCACCACGGCATGAAAAAGACGCACGGCCACAGGGCCGTGCGCTTGGGAAGTATCGACCCGGCCCCGATCAGGCCCGGCCGACAACGACATGCTAGGCTCGTCAGCATCATGGGTACAGAACCAGATGCGGGCCGGGTCGATGGATACAGAAGACGCCACCACGATGATTCCTCCCCGCTACCAGCGGCTGTCGGACGAGCTGGCTGAAGCCATCCACGGCGGGCGCCTGCCGGTCGGCAGCCGGTTGCCATCGCTGCGGCAGATGGCATCGCAGCGCCAGCTCAGCCTGAACACGGTGATCGCGGCCTACCGTCAGCTGGAAGACGCCGGCCTGGTCATTCCGCGGCCCAAGGCCGGCTTCGAAGTCGCGCCGCGACTGTCGGTTCCGCAGCGCTCGCTGCGTGATGCGCCGTCCGCGCCCACCGCCCCGCTGCAGCAGGTGCTGATGGCGCGGGTGCTGGAAGCGCAGCGGCGCCCCGGCGTGATCGACCTCGCCTTTGCCGGCCCGCGTGGGCGCCAGTTCTACCCGGGTGCGCAGCTGGCCCGGCACACCGCGCAGGTACTTCGCCATGGCCAGCAGACCGTGGAGACCTACGCCCGTCCCAATGGTTCGCCACGCCTGCTGGCGCAGATCGTGCGGCGTGGCCCGCGGATGGGCCTGCATACCCACCCCGAACGCCTGCTGCTGACCCATGGTGCGATGGAAGCACTGCAACTGGCACTGCGCGCGGTCACCCAACCCGGCGATGCAGTCGGCATCGAAGCACCCTCGTACTTCAACCTGTATCCCCTGCTGACCACGCTGGGCCTGCAGCCGATCGAACTGCCCACTCATCCGCAGCGCGGCCTGGACGTGGATGCGCTGGAAGCGCTGCTGGAGCACACCCCTCTTGCGGCGCTGGTGGTGATGCCGACCGTGCACAACCCGCTGGGCTGCACGATGCCGATCGCCGACAAGCAGCGCCTGGCCGAACTGGTCAACGCACGCCAGCTGCCGCTGATCGAAGACGCGGTGTATGCCGAACTGCAGTTCAGCGAGCCGCCGGCGCCCTTGCTGAAGGCGTTCGACCGCGACGGTTGGGTGATGGTGGTCGGTGGATTCTCGAAGACGCTGGCACCGGACTACCGCATCGGCTGGCTCGATGGCGGCCGCTTCGCCGAACGCATCGCGCTGCTCAAATTCCAGTCCACCGGCGGCGAACCGCAGCTGCTCGGTGATGCGGTGGCGGCCTACCTGGAAGCAGGCAGCTACGAGCACCACCTGCATCGCATGCGCCGGTTGTACCGCGAACAGGTCGGTCGCCTGCGGCAGCTGGTGGCCGAACATTTCCCGGCCGGCACCTGCGCTACCGAGCCGCAGGGAGGATTCCTGCTGTGGCTGGAGCTGCCTGGCGTAGACACCCGGGAGCTGTTCGAGCGCGCATTGGCAGAGGACATCGTGTTCATGCCGGGCCAGGTGTATTCGCGTGGCGCGCGCTACCGGCATTGCCTGCGGTTGTCGTGCTGCCAGACCCTGGACGCGCGCTTCATCGCTGCGGTGGAACGGCTGGGTGCGATCGCACGGGAGCTGGTGGCGGCAACACGGTAGTGCCGGCCGCTGGCCGGCAACCTCGAGGTGGTGAAACGCGTGCAGTTGCCGGCC